>JAMPYH010000098.1 GCA_023700785.1 Candidatus Zixiibacteriota bacterium | reverse complement strand
TGAGTAAGGAATATCCTGCGACAGGCCGACCATTTTCATGGTCATAGGATCCATGTCCAGGTCAAAATTCGTCGGCGTATTCTGGATGCCAAACATCAACATCGGGTCCTTCCACCGACCCGCCGAGGAAGCATTCTCTTCCGCGGACCGGGCCATAAAGCGGGCCGCCTCGGCTCTGTTGTTGGATTTAATCACTTCTGAGATGACCTGATCAATGGTCAGAGAATCGGCCGCGCTCACTGCGGACTTCCACGAGAATCCTATCGAAAGAAGCACGACCAGACAGATTAGCCGTCCGACAAGACCTGCTGACCACACCTTCACCTGGGATTTGTTGCGCTTCATAGTTGCGATTTCCTTATGCAAGCGTGATGCCACGATGCTTTTCGCGTACTTAAATGGCTGAGCAGAAACAAATTAGCTGTGTGATTGACTGGCGGCAGGCAGAGTTTAGACCGCTCAAATTCTTCGAAATTGGAGAATATTCTTCAACAATACGAGAAATGATGGATTCATTGACTGTTTGCGAACAGGTCGTACTTCTTCATTCTATAAATCAAAACATGCCTGGGAATCTTGAGGTACTCAGCCGCCTTTGACTTATTGCCGGCAAACTTTTCCAGAGCGCCTTGGATCAAACGCTTTTCGGCTTCGTGAAAGGTAACGCTTTCTCCACTGACCGATGCGGACGGAACACCCGGATGGGATCTGCCAAAATCTGAAGGGAGATCCGCAGTGGTCAAGTGATCAGATGAACGGAGGATCACCATCCGTTCGACCAGATTCTCCAATTCGCGAATATTTCCCGGCCAAGCATGATTGTTCAGCGACCGCATCAGGCTTGGATCTATTGTTATGGGCGTGGACGGCGAAAAACGCGCCAGAAACTCCTTTACCAAAAGAGGAATATCCTCGGTCCGTTCGCGCAAACTGGGGACTTTCAGGGGGATCACATTCAGACGATAGAAGAGATCCTCACGGAAATTGCCTGATTTGACACGGTCTTGTAGTTCTACGTTAGTGGCCGCAAGCAAGCGCACATCGACCTCGATCCGTTGCTCAGAACCAACTGGTTCCAACACCCGTTCCTGGATCACTCTTAGCAGTTTAGCCTGAAGTTCAAACGGCAGTTCACTGATCTCATCCAGCAGGAGCGTTCCGGAATCGGCCAACTCGAATTTCCCCTTCTTATCCTTGACGGCGCCGGTAAAAGCTCCCTTCACATGACCAAAAAGCTCTGACTCGATCAGATCTTTGGGGATGGAAGCGCAGTTTATCGCGAGAAAGGGGCCGGCTGACCGTCCGCTCCGACGGTGAATCGCCCGCGCCACCAACTCTTTGCCGGTGCCGGACTCGCCGGTGATCAAAATAGTGGCATCAGTCGGCGCGACTTTCTCCAGAAGATTTACGAGAGTTCTGAATGGTCTGGAGATACCAACCATCTCCCGGCTGCCTGAACTCCGCTTTAATTGCTCCCTGAGATCGCGGTTTTCCTCTTCAAGAGTTCTGAACTTGAGAGCTTTCTCGATCGCGGTGAAGAGCTGTTCATCCTCAAAGGGCTTGGTTAAATAATCAAACGCCCCCAGCTTGACAGCTTCGACCGCTTGCGCCACAGTCGCAAAGGCGGTCATCATGATCACCTGAACATCCGGCTGAACCTTCTTTACTTGCGCGAGGAGTTCTATGCCGGACACTTTCGGCATTTTCATGTCCGTGACGATCAGGTCATAACGATTGGTTCGGACCAGCGACAGAGCTTCCTCGCCATTGGCCGCGGGGGTGGCGTCGAACCCGCGCTTGTTTAGTTTGAATTGCAGGATCCGCCGCAGGGAAGCGTCGTCATCCACCAGGAGTATTCTTATTCCCATAATGCTGACTTTCAGCCGCCAGACGGCAGCGTGATGATCATCGCGGTTCCGCCGCCGGTCGGACGGATGGCTGCTATCGTTCCCGCGTGTGCCTCGACAATTGATCGGACGATCGCCAGCCCGAGGCCGGTACCGGTGGTCTTGGTAGTGTAGAACGGTTCGAAGATGTTCGGCAGATCCGCGTCGGCGATCCCTTTGCCATGGTCCCGGATGGCCAGCCGAACTGACCCATGATGATCGCGTTTGAGAGCGGCTTCAATGTCTGAGCCTTTAGTCGAGGCGTCTATGGCGTTCAGAGTGAGGTTTAATACCACCTGGTGGATCTTTTCCGGGTCGCCATTGATGACAATATCCGGCTGGATCTCGGTTCGCAAGGTGAGCCCGGCATCGGATATCTGCTTCTCCAACTGACGGAGACTGGTCTGAAGTGTCGTCGAGAGATTCAACCGTATTCGTTTGGGCTCTCGAGGGCGGGCGAACTCGAGAAACTCCTTTACCGTTCCGTCGATCCGCTTGATCTCGCCGGCGACGATCTGCTTGAACTCGTCCCGATCCTGTTTGGGAGTAGAATCTTCGGAGATGATCTCAACCGCCCCTTTGATCGACGCGAGCGGGTTTTTGATCTCATGCGCGACTGATGCCGCCATTTGCCCGACCATCGACAACCGGCTTGATCGCTCAAGCTCGAGACGGGTCTGTTCGTGACGGCGTCGCACCAACATCTCGCGATCGACCAACAGGCCGATGAGAACGCCAAAGGTGTAATAAAAGAAAATCTCGATCAGCTCCTGCGACAGCGATGTGATGTGGTTTGGATTGGTGGCCACAGCGCCAAAGAGATACGGCATGATCGCGATTGAGATGACAGTGGCGGCAAGCACCCCACCGCGAAGTCCAAACCAGGCGGCCGAGATCATAATGGGGAGGTAACAGAACCGGCTGTGGAGCGCGTGTACCCACTCAGCATGCCCGAATATGCTCTCAAGCACGAATCCGTAGTGAATGGCGACCGTCAAGCCGGTCACGCCAGCCAGTATCAGAATCTTTACTTTGGTATTCTGTATGGTCATTCTGTTTCAGTAACCTTAACGATCAGTTGTGAATGAGAATCCCATGCCAAATCAACTGCCTTCCCAGCGCCAAAGAGGTCGTTCGCAACTCGCTCTATACCACAGCGTTAAAGAGGTCGCTTCACGGTGGTGAGCCGCCAATAACTCTATCATCGACTTTCTACCAGGAAAGTGAAGAATATTCTCCAATAATCAACAATATTCTACAGCGGAACCGGATCGTTCGACTCCATTTCCGGCTAACATTCGCCCCTGTAAGAGGTTATGCCGCGAACTAATTCGGGCACGGCGGTTGTAATGTCTCTCTGCGGATGGCAAGAAGTTTAATACAGGAGGTTCTATAATGAAGTTGTTCCGATTCCTCAGTCCACTTGTCACGCTGCTGGCACTGGGTGTTGCCGGAAACGCGGCAGATCAAAAGGGAGATAATACGACTACCGAACTGAAGGCTCAAACTCGTTGCCCCGTCATGGGTGGAAAGATCGATTCGACCGTCTTTACCGACATCCAGGGGCAGAGAGTCTATCACTGCTGCCCAGGCTGCCAGGAGAAATTGGTCGCCGACCCGGACAAATATTTCAAGAAGGCCGCCGCCAAGGGGGTCGCGTTTGAGAACATTCAGACCGTTTGCCCGGTCACCGGCGAACCGTTTGACAAGAAGATCCTGACCGATTTTGAGGGAAGACGGGTCTATTTCGCGACCGAAGAAGCCAAGACCACATTTGGGAAAGACCCAGCAAAATACCTGGCGATCCTTGACCAGCAAGTGAAAGCAAAAGCCGCGAGCGAGCCGGAGAAGGCCGCTCCACACCCTGAGCACCACGGTCACTAGCGCGGCAATTACTAATCTGCCATATCGAAGTACAGGGCCATCGACTCCGGTGGCCCTGCTTCATGTATCTTCCACGGCCCGACTCGCCGGCCAGCCCACAGATTGCCACTTGTCTTTGAGTGACAACCGGCTATCTTTCCGGTGGGAGTCAACAACGCGATCGCGTAATCGAGACATACATATGACCGAGCAAGGACATACACCGGGCGGCCGTTCACGGGAAGGCGAACCTTTGCCCGCGAATACTATGCTAGGCCACTTCCGAATTGTCAGATTGATCGGCACAGGTGGTCTCGGTGACGTCTATCTCGCCAATGACGACAAATTGCGGCGTAAAGTAGCTATTAAACTCCTGCACCGACGAACTGCTTCGGGCGAAATAGATACTCGTCGTCTTGAGCGCGAAGCCCAGGCCGCGGCTCGGCTGAACGATCCCCATATTGTCACGATCTACGAGACAGGCGAGTTCAGGTCAGAGCCGTTCCTGGCGATGGAATATGTTGAAGGGGTGGCGCTCAGGAGCATTCTTGACAGACCGGAGTTGACCCCCGCAAAGATCATAGATATCGCTCGCCAGGTATTGCTGGGCCTCGAAGCCGCGCACAAGGCTGGAGTGATCCATCGAGATATCAAACCACACAACATTATGATCGACCAGACGGGGAAGGTGAAGATCTGCGATTTTGGTATCGCGACGACACTACCAGAGCCGGACTCGTCGGACTCCAAAAGTACTTTCGGGACGATCGCGTACATGTCCCCCGAGCAAGTCACCGGTAGTATAGTCGATCGGCGATCTGACCTCTTTTCGCTCGGCGTGGTCATGTATCGAGCGCTCACCGGAAGACTGCCGTTTGCCGGAGAATACGAAGCATCAGTACTTTATTCGATCGTTCATACTGATCCGCCGGCGCCAGGCGAACTCAACACCGATCTCTCGCCCGACTTGTCGCGCTTTGTGCAAAAGCTGCTCCAGAAGGACCCCGCCGCCCGATTCCAGACAGCTCGCGAAGCGCTGAACGAGTTGTCAACTTGGTCGAGAGATCCGCACCCGTCGGGGTCTGTTCCAGATAGGGAACAGGCGCTTGATTCGCCTGTGGGGCACCGACGGATCCTCAGCGTTGCCGTTGTCGTACTGCTCATTGCCGCAGGCTTTGTGGCGGCGATCTGGAACTCGGTACCGTGGCGAACCCCCCCGGCGCGCCCGTCCATCGCGGTACTTCCCTTTGACAATCTTGGAAGACC
Organism: Candidatus Zixiibacteriota bacterium; assembly: GCA_023700785.1. Lineage (GTDB taxonomy): Bacteria > Zixibacteria > MSB-5A5 > GN15 > FEB-12 > FEB-12. Next base: position 3,513 of record JAMPYH010000098.1, on the reverse strand, counting down.
GGAGGATCAGTATTTCGCCGATGGCATCACCGACGCGATCATTACTGAACTCGCGCAGGAGAGTAGTGTCGCCGTGATCTCTCGCGGGTCAGTGATGCAATATCGCCGGACTTCCAGGCCGCTTCCCGATATCGCCTCTGAACTGGGCGTTGATTACATCGTCTCCGGTACTGTAGCGTGGGATCGAGACAGCGGGCAGGGGAGAGTACGCACTAACGCGGCCCTGGTGAGGGCGCGGGATGATCTCAATATCTGGGCGAATTCGTACGATCAGCGGCTGGGCGGTCTGTTTCAGATGCAATCCTCGATCGCTGAGGATGTCTGTCGGTCCCTGCAGATAAAGGTGTCGCAAAACTCCTCTGAGATTCCCACAGCCAACCTGAAGGCGTATGACCTTTATCTCCGGGGGATGGATTATTTCAATCGCGGTTGGGAACGCGAGAATATACTGCTCGCTCGCCAAATGTTCCGGAATGCAGCGGACCTGGATTCTACCTTCGCGCTGGCCTGGGTTATGTTGGCACGCGCCGACGCCAGCATGTACTGGGAATATTTTGATCGCACGGAAGACCGCAAACGCTCGGCCAGGGATGCGACCAATATGGCGCTGTCCCTCTCGCCTGAGCTCGCCGACGCGCATTTGGCCCACGGATACTATCTCTATCACTGCGAGAATCAATTCGACGCCGCCCTCGCCGAGTTCGAGATCGCCATGCTCGGTCAACCCAGCAACGCCGAGCTGTTAAACGCCATTGCTGCCGTAAAACGCCGCCAGGGTGAACTGGTTCAATCGCTGGAGTACTTCAAGCGATCGCTCCAGTTGGATCCGCGCTCGCCGCTCAAGGCGCTTGATGTCGGCTTGACTTTGGGCATGCTTCGAAAGTACCACGACGTGGACGAATACGTCGACCGTTCGATCGCGCTCTCTCCCGATTGGGCGCTCCCCTACATCTACAAAGCATGGACGCGCATCCTTGCCAATGGTGATACAGAGAGCGCAAAAGCTATTCTTGACGGCGCCACGTCGTCCGCCGGCCAACAGCTTGCCCAGTCGCAGTATTACTGGTGGATCTATCGCATCCTCGAACCAAACTATGAAGCCACTCTTCAGAGGGTTGGCGCCTATGCTGACCCGATCTCGAGCATGCTCTTCAAGGCTCAGTTGAACCGACTATTGGGCCGGACCGAAGTAAGCAGGGCGCAGTGTGACTCCGCTCGCGTCCTGATCGAGCCAAAACTGGCTGACGCACCCCAGGCGGCTCGTTACCATAGTTATCTTGGCCTGGCCTACGCGGGGTTGGGGGACAAAGGCAAAGCACTCGAACATGGAAGGGAGGCGCTGAACCTGTTGCCGGCGTCGCGCGACCTGTTCGACGCCCCATTTCTACTACTAAATCTGGCTGAGATCCTGACGATTGTCGGTGAGAACGAAGAAGCGATCAAACAGCTCGAGTATCTGGTCAGCCTTCCGGGTTTTGTGTCGGTTCCGTATATTAAGGCCGAGCCTCTGTTTAACGCTCTTCATGATGAACCTGCCTACAAAAAACTGGTCGCTGCTCATCCGGACTGATCGTCGTGATGAAGATCGCGCAGTCCATAGCGTGTCATTTTGTCTTTTAGACCTTTTCGGGTCAACCCAAGCGCTTCAGCGGTCCGGACAAGATTGCCGTTTTGCTCCGCCAGTGAAGCCGAGATCATACCTCGCTCCAGCTTTTCGATGGCGTCACGAAGCGGCCCTCGCTCAACAAACTGCCCATCGCCTTCATGGTTGAGCGAGAGCCCGCGTAATTCGGTCGAGAGGTCTTCGGGATCGATCCGACTGTCCGTGCCGCAGACCACGGCGGCACGTTCAAGCTCGTGTTCGAATTGCCGTATATTCCCCGGCCAGGGGTAACGGATCAACAATTCCATCGAGGCCGGGGTGATGGTCAGCTCCTGATTATTTAATTTCATTTTGAGCTTTTGCAGGAAATGATGTGCCAGCAGAGGGATATCCTCCGTTCGCTCGCGAAGCGGGGGGAGATGGATGGCAAAGGTGTTGAGTCGATAATAGAGATCCTCTCGAAAAGTACCGTTCTTGATCTCCGCGGTCAGATCCTTGTTGGTGGCGGAAAGCACTCGAACATTGACCGTCTCAGTCTTACTGGAACCGATCGGTCTGACTTCGCCGCCCTGGATCACCCTGAGGATAGCGGCCTGGGTCGCCACTGGAGCATCGCCGATCTCGTCGAGAAAGATCGTCCCGCCGTCGGCTTCCTTAAACAAACCTGCTTTTTCTCTGTCCGCGCCGGTAAACGCTCCTTTTACATGACCGAATAGCTCGGACTCCAGCAGCGACTCGGTCTTAATGCCGCAGTTTTTGATGACAAACGGCTTGGCGCGGCGTGGCGAATTGGAGTGGATCGCCCGCGCGATCAGCTCTTTGCCGACGCCGGTCTCGCCGGTGATCAGTACCGCGCTGTCGTTTGCGGCGAATTTCGAGGCAAGTACCAGCACCTGTTTCATCGCCGCGGAACGCGCGATGATATTTTCGAACCCCGTGGCGGTGGTCGCTTCAGACTTGAGGCGGAGATTCTCGTCGTGAAGCTGGCGCCTGGCGGTCTCGAGCAGTTCGTTCTTGCGAGCAAGCTCCTCGCAAAGTCGGGCATTGGCCAATAGCTGCGCCGCTTGCGTGGCGACTATCCCAACCACCCTCGTCTGAGATTCTCCGTATTTCGGCTTGGCCGAAGACCGCCCAAGCGTAATAACGCCGATGATCTCTCCCTTGACCGTTAACGGCGCGCAAAGTATCGACTTCAGCGCGGATATCCTGGATCTCAGCCCCGGCAGACGGGCATCAGTGGCCAGATCATCGATCACCAGCAAGGTCTTGTTCGTGAGCACCCAGCCGGCAAGCATATCCTGCATGGGGTGAGGAATGGCGGAACTGTCCGAATCGTCACTGCGTACGACGGTAGACATTTCGTCCCCCATTCGCGAGACCAGGCTGATGACACCATGATCCGAGTCACTGGCTCGCATCAACTCATGCAGGATCAGCGACATGATATGATTGACCTCTCTGACCTGACCAACTTTGGCAAGCAGGTTATTGATCAGCCGAAGCTCATTCAGCGCTTCGCGGAGCCGTTCGATGTCATGCGATTCAGATGCCATTAGATTACTCCCACCGGCCAAAGATCTGGGGAAAACATAGCGTCTTTAATCGACCGGCGCAATATGTGGCGAAGTCAACGGGGCAGGCATAACTAAAAACCGGCTTGCCATTATGTGGTAAAGGGGTTAACTTGTTGGGATAGTGCCAATTGCCGGAGTGGTGGAATTGGTAGACACCAGGGACTTAAAATCCCTTGCTCCGTAAGGGGCGTGCCGGTTCGAGTCCGGCCTCCGGCAGATTTAGCTGGTCTGCGGCGCCAAAATATCTATTGCTTGAGCCGCATGACGGATGACTCTAAATTAACGAAGATGACATCTTAGACCTGATCCGGGACTCAGGAGGAACTGTATTGTGGA
>JAMPYH010000097.1 GCA_023700785.1 Candidatus Zixiibacteriota bacterium | reverse complement strand
CGAGCCGCCGCCATGCATACAGCCGGGGACTCCGCCGCCGATCGTGCACCACTCCACCAGCCGAGCCGCGCGTGCGCGGGTCTCGCCATCGGCCCTGGCGGTCAGATATTTCTTGATCAGATGGCCGTATTTCTTGGACTGGAAATCCTTATACGACGGCATACAGCCGGTCTCGGCGATACCTCCCGCGATATCCTGCGCCAGCACCGACGTCTGATAGGGTAGAGTGGCGACATGGACTTTGTTGACATTCGCCAGCAGCGGGTCGCACATCCATGAGCCGGAAGGATGTTTTTTTCCGCGTGCCGCCGCGGCAATGCCGACCGCGTAGGTCGTTTCGTTGTTGATATACATCTGGGTCAGCTTGTCATTAAAGACTTTCGATGACAGCCCGTTGGCGCGCGCGGTCAGGATAGCGGAACCGATCTTGATGTCTCCCTGTCCCGCGACACACCCGCCGATGGCCGAGCGATACGGTCCGATAAAATAGCCGATGGTTGACATCGTATATTTCGTTTCGCCGCACATAAAGACCCGGTCGTTCGGGATAAAGACATTGTCAAAAAAGAGGAACGATTGGGTGATACCGCCTTCTTTCACCGGATTGTCAAAGCCGTCTTCTTCGTCGCGGGTATCGCTCGGGTGACGGGTTTCAACTATGGTCAGACCATCAATATCGCGCGGGATAACAAACGACAGCGCGAACTCGGTTTCGTCATCTTTGTAGCCGGTCCCCGGGATGATGAATATTTCATTGGCGGCGGCGACTCCGCAGATCATCAGCTTCGCGCCCCGCACGACTATGCCGTCGTTTCGCTTTTCGACCAGATGCAGATAAACATCTTTATCATCCTGCTGGGAGGGCGCTTTTGAGCGGTCTCCTTTAGCGTCGGTCAGCGCTCCCGCGCAGGTGATATCCCGCTCCTGCGCCGAGCGAAGCCACGCCAGCAGGCGCTGATGGTATTCGGTGCCAAGGTCACGATCCATCTCCCAGGTCGTGTTGAACATCGCGTTCAGCGCGGACCACCCGGCGCATCGTCCGCCGGTGCAAGTGCCGGTAAGATGGAACATCAACCGCTTCATATCGCTGTTGGCGTACTGGTCTTCGGCGGACATGATGATCGACAAGTAGCGGCTGATCGGCTCGCCGGTCAGGTGCGAAATCGCGGTCACTTTGGAGCGGAGCTGTTCATCGGCGGCGGCCTTGAATGTCCAGCCGTGCCCTTCAACCGTTCGTTTTGTGGCGGGATGACTGGTGACATCCTCGATCAATTGATCCCACTTGTAGATATTGGGGCGCATTGCCTGCAGCGATCGGATATACTCGTCATACGTCTTGACAGCCATATCAACCTCATCAATCGTGGTTTATTCAGACCAATATACCGGATCTGTCGCTCGGAACAAGACTAATCTGTCGACAATCTTGGCCGCCGCTAGCGGCGGCCGGCCGGTCGCCCAAGTTCAAGTGAGCTAAGGTGGTTCCCGATTATCAAGTTTTGGTTGCGTCAGTTCGCCGTATCCGTTAGACTTGAGACGTCCGATCAGGAAAACAAACCGCCATGCAGACTGAATCTTCATTTTCGAGCAAGACGTTACTTATCATTCTGGCCCTTGCGGTCGTGGTGTCGCTGGTGGGAGTGTACGCGGGGACGACTTTCCTCGGCTGGCGCCAGAAGCAGGCAAACGCCGAGAAGCTCGACGGTCTGGACAAGGGAGAGGGAAGCAAACTTCGCGCGGGTGAAATGATCCCCGAGATCGCCCTGGTGGCGCTCGACGGCAGTCTGTCGTCCACTCTGGCCCTGACCGCCGACCGTGACGCGCTTCTGTTCTTTGTGGCGATCAACTGCGAGCCGTGCACCGAGGCGGTCACCAGTTGGTTTCCGCTGGCAGACCAGATCCCGCCGAACATAGCCAATTACGCCATCTGCCAAAACGACGTTGAATACGCGAAAGTGTACGCGGAGAAGACAGAGATGCTTTTCCCCGTATTTTGTGACACTGCCCATGTTTTCGACAGCCGGTATGATGTCAATATTTACCCGACGGTGATCGGGGTTCGCCAGGGCGGGACGATCGCGTTCATCAAGCATGGCTTTGACACCAGTTTTGATCCGATAACCGCGTCAACACTGTTGATGGCCGGGTTTGAATAGGTCTCATCCGAAGATATGACTCCGGGCTTGGGAATAAGGTGTAACCGTTACGAATGGAGGTGAATCGGATGCGCAAAAAAATGACCGCGATCGTGTTGGTGCTGGTGATGGTCTTCGCCCTGTCGATGGCGGCGACAGTCGCCCTCGCGGCGCCGCCTGGCTGTAATTCCTGCAAAAAAGCGGGCTGTCCGACCGGACACTGCTACGTTGATTGCGAAGGATGCTGTTTCTACCAACATGGCGTTCTGTACTGCTACCGCTAAGGATAGCAGTGGTGTATGGAGAACCCGGAACTTGTTTCCGGGTTTTTTTATGTAAGTCAGAAACGATTGCGCCGACTGCCGTGATTCGCATAAGAGTTCGGCGACCACAGCGTCTCAGTCAATCGCAAATTTAATATGGACTAAGTAATACTCTCAGGTATATGTTACCATATGCGTATTACCTCTGAGACGTTAACAGCGAGCTAACGCGATGACAATGAAACCTATGCCGACAGATCACGACCATCTCTTGCCATTGTGCCGACTGACAATGGGGGAGATGTGGCGCGACGAGAAGTCGGGGCATGTTGTGGGATGCGGTGATTGCACAGATCCCGAGTTTGTGTCGCGGCTGATGCATCGACAACCGCCGGCAACCCTGGCTCTGCAGGATCCTCCCTACAATCTGGTCGTATTCGAACGACGTTCTCTTTCTGAATATATCGCATGGTCCGAGCGGTGGATCGAGAACTGCGAGCGATATCTCGCAGACAACGCGTCGCTGTACGTCTGGTTAGGGGCGGATCAGGATGAGCATTATCAACCGTTGCCGCAGTTCATGGAGATGATGTCGCGGCGGCGCTTTCAGTCCCGCTCATTTATAACGATGCGTAATCAGCGCGGCTACGGGACGCAGAAGAACTGGATGGCTGTGCGCCAGGAGCTGCTTTACTACACCAAAGGGGAGCCGTATTTCCAACCGCAGTACACCGAGATCCCGAAGACACTAAAGGGATACTACAAAAAGATCGCGGGGGAGAAAGTAGAGAATCTGGAGCGATCGCGATCTCCGTTCCTGCGCGCCGGGAATGTCTGGGTTGACATTCAGCAGGTTTTCTACCGCATGGAAGAGAACGTGCCGATCTGCTACGCGCAAAAGCCGCTCAAGGCGATCGAGCGGATCATTCAGGCATCGTCGCGGGCCGGCGATGTCGTGCTGGATCTGTTCTCTCACGCCGGAACCACCCTGCTCGCGTGCGAGCGTATGGGACGTGTGTCGGTTACGTGCGATATCGATCCGGTCTTTGCTGAGGTCACGATTCGACGATTGGAGCGCTATCGCGAGACGGGGAAGCCTGGATGGCAGAGAAAACACCCGTTCGAAAGTGACCTGCTGGGAATCCAACCGACAGTCGCCAGAGAGCTGGCTACTTCAGAAAATTGAGCTGGGCCGAATCGGCGTCGATACGGGCGTAGCTGAAATGGTGAATAAAGTCGCCGGTGTTGATGTAGATCCCCTCGGGGTACTGTTCGTACACGGGAATATGCAGATGAGCTATGGCGACCAGGTCATTTCCTTCGGATAATTTTTCCACCGCGTATTTTCGATAATCTTCGGCGAACTCGTGGTCCCGGCGGGAGGTGTATTCCCGCGATGATCCGGAGACCCACTTCGCCAAGGGATAGGCCCAGTCGGGAGGGAGTTTTCGATACAGCCAGATGTTGAAGGGGTTTCTTAAAACCCGCTTGAGGAAGCGATAGCCGCCGTCCGCTTTGGCGAGGCCGTCCCCGTGACAGAGAAAGAGCTTTTTCCCCGCGTATTCGAGCCTAAAGACATCCCGATGCACCGGTATTCTGAGGTGCTTGTCAAAGAAGTCATCCATCCAGAAGTCGTGGTTGCCGCTGACGTAATCGATCTGTATCCCTCGAACGCGCAGGTCATGCAGGAGAAAAAGCAGATCGTAGTGCGCCTTGGGGACAACATGCTTGTATTCAAACCAGAAGTCGAACAGGTCGCCGAGAATAACCAGCCGGTCACCATCCTTTTTCACCTGTTCAAACAGCAGGGCGATCTTAGCGAGCTTGGTCGTCTCGGAGCCGGCGGAACCGGAGCCAAGATGCGCGTCGGAGAAGATATAGAGCGCCATATTTGAGAATATACGCGGTCGCGTTACGCCGGGACAATTGAAAAGGAGCGGGCTTCATCCGGCCTAAACGGGCGAAGCCCGGGATCGACTATATCGGGAGTTGCTCCATGAAGTGCGGCATGGCGTCGTAATACGCGTCCGCGAGCAGGCTGATCGGCTGGTCGATGTACCCACTGATGATCAGGCGGCGCCCGCCCACTCGACCGATACGAGTGTATGGAACATTGGCGGTGGAGATGACGCGCTCAAACTCGTTTAAGCGGCTGTTGCCGACGGAGACGATCACGCGGGATTGAGTTTCCCCGAAAAGCAGGCAATCCGGGCGGAACTTATCAGAAAGTTCGACCGTCGCGCCGATCGGGTGTTCTCGGTCGCTGATACAGCACTCGGCAAGGGAGATCGCGAGGCCGCCGTCGGATACGTCGTGCGCCGACTTCACCATGCCGGAGCGAATCACCGTCAACACCGCGTCCTGGATCCGCTTCTCGAAAGAAAGGTCGAGCGATGGCACCGGTCCGCGGGTCCGGCCAAGAACCGTGTGAAGATATTCCGAGCCGCCCAGCTCCTCTTTGTTCACACCTATCAGGAAGATCGCGTCACCGTCATCTTTGAACCATTGAGTCGTGATATGGTCAGTATGTTCGACCAGCCCGACCATGCCGATCGTCGGCGTCGGAAAGACCGCGCGCTCGGGATCCTCGTTATAGAACGAGACATTCCCGCCGGTGACCGGCGTCCCAAAGGCAATACAGGCTTCGCCCATACCGGCGACCGCTTCGGAGAAGCAGTAATAGACTTCAGGTTTGTAAGGGTTGCCGAAATTGAGGCAGTTGGTAATGGCGAGCGGTTTGCCGCCGGAGCAGACGATATTCCGCGCTGCTTCAGCGACGGCGATCTGCGCGCCGAGTCGCGGATTCAAGTAGCAGTAGCGGGCATTGCAGTCGGTGGACATCGCCAGCGCTTTGTCGGTTTTGCGCAAACGCAGGATCGCCGCGTCGGATCCGGGGCCGACCGCCGTATTCGTGCGGACCATCGAATCGTACTGCTCAAAGACCCACCCTTTATGGCAGAGATTCGGCGATGCCAGCATCTGTACCAGCGTTTCGTTCCAATTGCGGTTGGCGGGAAGGTCGTTCAGTTCGAGCCGGTTTACTTCGGACATGTATGCCGGGCGCTTGGTCTCCCGATGATAAACCGGCGCCGATCCGCCCAAAACCAGCGAGTCTGCCGGTATGCGGGAGACCACCTGGCCGTTCAGTTTGACTGTCATAAAACCGTCATCGGTTACCTGCCCGACGATTGTGGAATCGAGTCCCCACTTGTCGAAGACCCGCTTAACATCCTGTTCTTTTCCCTTTTTCACACAGACCAGCATCCGCTCCTGCGACTCGGAGAGAAGTATCTCGTATGGGGTCATACGCGGTTCCCGGACAGGAACGGTCTCGATGTTGATCTCGATACCGGCGTTGCCGCGCGCCGCCATCTCAGAGGATGAGCAGGTCAACCCCGCCGCACCCATGTCCTGGATCCCAACGATCAGATCCTGTTCGATGATCTCGAGGGTAGCCTCGAGCAACAGCTTTTCGGTGAACGGATCGCCGATCTGCACGGAGGGGCGCTTTTCTTCGGACTTTGAACTGATCTCTTCCGACGCGAAGGTTGCGCCGTGGATACCGTCGCGGCCGGTTTTGGAGCCAACGATCATGATCGGATTACCGACCCCGGCGGCCTTGGCAAACGCGATAGCGTCGGTCTTGACTATGCCAACCGCCATGGCGTTGACGAGCGGATTACCGGTGTAGGATTCATCAAAAAAGACCTCGCCGGCCACCGTTGGCACCCCAAACGAGTTGCCGTAATCGCCGATGCCGCGCACGACGCCGGAAACGAGATAGCGGACTCGCGGGTTATCCGGCGAGCCAAAGCGAAGCGAGTTCAACGCGGCGATCGGCCGCGCGCCCATGGTGAAGATATCACGCAGTATTCCTCCGACACCGGTGGCGGCTCCCTGATATGGCTCTATCGCTGACGGATGATTATGTGATTCTATCTTGAATACAACGGCGAGACCATCGCCGATATCGACCGCTCCCGCGTTCTCTTCGCCCGCCTTGGCGAGCAGATTGGCGCCTTCACGGGGCAGTGTCTTGAGGAGCGCGATTGAGTTTTTATATGAGCAGTGCTCGGACCACATGACCGAAAAGACGCCGAGCTCGGTGTAGTTCGGCTCGCGGCCAAGGATCTTCTTGATGTATTCATATTCGTCCGGTGTAAGGCCATGATTGGCCACCATTTCCGGGGTAACGTGCGGCTGGGTGAATCCGTCTGACATGGCGCCTCTCTGGTTAGAAAGCGTCGAATATAGCCGGACTGTCAGGTGTGGTCAAGCGCTACCTAAAAGCTGTTTTCAGCGGATGTTGCGCAGGCTATCTTGGTCAATATGAACTTTCTGGCATCTGTGCGGCAGACGATAGCGAAGAATGACCTTCTGAAAAAAGGGGATAAAGTACTGGTCGCTCTGTCTGGTGGACCGGATTCGGTCGCGTTGTTGCACGCGCTGGTTCAGTTGCGGAATGAGTGGGAGCTGAATATCGGCGCAGTCTATCTCAACCACCGGATCCGCAAGCGCGCCGCGGTAGCAGAGGAGAAGTTCTGCCAAACGCTTTGCACGAAACTCGGGGTGCCGCTGTTCATCGTGCGGGAGGATATCCCCGGACTCGCGAGGCGAGAGAAGATCGGGTTGGAAGAAGCGGGGCGGCTTTATCGTTACCAACTTTTCGAGCGACTTTCCTTCAGAGAGAGATTCACCAAAGTCGCGCTTGGGCATCATCTCGATGATCGCGTCGAGACGATCCTCTTTCGCATTATCCGCGGGACAGGACGAACCGGGTTGAGCGGGATGCCGATCAGGCGGGGGAAGATCATCCGACCGCTTTATGATCTGAGCAAGGCCCAGATCATAACTTATCTCGACCGCCACCAGATCGACTATCTGGTTGATAAGACGAACCTCCAGTCTGAATTCAGCCGGAACTACATTCGCAACAGGTTGCTTCCGGAATTGCGAAAGAGGTTGAATCCGCAAGTTGATCGGGCGTTAATCAATCTGGCGGAGACGGTTGCCGACGAGGAGGCGGAGTTGGATCGCAAAGCGGACAAAGCGATTCAGGGTGCGGTGACAGTGACTCCCGGAGGGAAAATTGAGCTTGTTAGAAGCAAACTTCGCGGTTATACTGAATGGATCCGTCGGAGGGTGTTAAAGCGCTGTCTGGAAAGCATTTCCGATGGATTGTCAGTTGACCGCGAGACGGTCGAGCGGCTTGATGGACTGATAATTGAAAGTGGAAGCGAAATCTCGCTGCCGGGGAAGATTCAGGTTCGGTTTGCGGGGACGACGGTTATCCTGGTTCCGGGCAAGCCGATACAGGCAGAACGAGAGCTGATTCTGGGACATGCAGTTAGCCTTGATCGTCCGGCGGCGAAAGTCTCCGCTCGTTTGCGAAGTAGAGTTTCCGGCGCGGCCAGAAAACGGCAAGCGAAGCGAGTCGAATTGGACGCCGCGAAACTATCGCTACCGTTGGCGGTACGAACGGTGAAGCCCGGTGACCGCTTTCAGCCGCTGGGCATGAACGGGCGCAAGAAGGTCGGCGATTTTCTCACCGACCGCAAAGTGCCGAAGGTATATCGTGATGAGATTCTGGTCGTGACTGACGCTCACGGCATAGTCTGGATCGTCGGCTATGAGATCGCCGACCGAGTGAAGGTTGATCGGACAACCAGGAAGGTAGTGACAGTTGAGGTCAACAACCCCAAAAGGACTCTCCCGCCAGCCGTTTGAACTGCTGCTGGATCAACGCGCCATCAACCGACGGATAGAGGAGATGGGCGCGCAGATCACCGCTGATTATGCCGGCGAGACGCCGGTGGTTGTCGGTGTGCTCAAAGGGTGCGTGATCTTTTTGGCTGATCTGATCCGCGCGGTAAAACTCCCCATAGAATTGGAGTTTGTTTCCGCGGCGTCCTATCGCTCGGGGATGCGCCGCGAGGAGGATGTTATCCTGGGCGGCGGTTTCTCGATACCGATGAAAGACCGGCATGTGCTGGTGGTTGAAGGAGTTGTCGATTCAGGGCGGACGGTGGCGCTGGTGACCGACAAGATCAGGAAACTGGAACCGGCTTCCCTCGAGATTGTTACATTGCTCGATAAGCCCGGCAGCCATCGAACCAAGTTCGAGGTCAAGTATAAGGGCTTCAGTATCGGCAATGAGTTTGTGATCGGCTTTGGGCTCGACAATACGCAGAAATATAGAAATCTTCCGTTCAT
>JAMPYH010000096.1 GCA_023700785.1 Candidatus Zixiibacteriota bacterium | reverse complement strand
TGAACGCCGCTTCGGTCGGGTCCAGGCGGAGACGATCGATATCCCGCATGCCAACGGCCGCGACTATGCCGAAGAGATGGGGACCGATCTGCAGCGACGCTTCTTCTCGTTTGAGCGGCTTATCCCCCGCGAGAGCCTGATCGAGATCAAGTCCGCCTGTCATAAGCTGGAATCTCAGCTTGGCGACCAGGTACACGATTACACCTTCCGCACGGTCAATCTTGATCCGGGTATTTTGACTCCGGGCAATCTGGTGATCAGCTCGCACAAGGATGGCGGCCACAAAGTATATCTTGGCGAGGGAGTGTTTTCCGAGGTCACCCTGATCTGGGCGCGCGGCCAATTCTGTCGCCTGCCGTGGACCAATCTTGATTTCTGCCATGACGACGCCATCGATTTCTTCCTTCGCGTCCGAGAGAGCCTCGAACCGGTTGAAGACGAATCCGCTGTTCAGACCGGCCGTAAAGTCGGCTGATCTGGAGCGCTAATTCACTCTCTGTTCCAGTTTTTTGCTTTCCTTTTCCGGCTGTCTCTGCCACCTTACCGCCGTCAACTAAAACCAACAGACCCGCTAACGAGCAGGCGGCATCGGACCGCGTTGCAAAAGGTCAGACCATGGATAGTTTCGTCCTGAACGGACCGAATAAAGTCGAAGGATCGATCAAAGCTGATGGCTCCAAAAATGCCGCCCTGCCGATCATCGCCGGGGCGTTATTGATCAGCAAGGGTGAAAGCGTCATCCGGAATGTTCCGCCGCTGCGCGACATCTACACCCTGATTGAGATGCTCAAGTTCCTCGGCGCAACGGTCAGTTACGACGCCAAAGCAGAGGTCATGACCGTTGAGGCGAAGACGATCACGGAACATACCGCTCCATACGAGCTGATGCGCCAGATGCGGGCATCTTTCCTGGTACTTGGGCCGATCCTCGCTCGGACCGGAGAAGCACGCGTGTCGCTGCCGGGAGGTTGCTCACTCGGGGCGCGACCGGTCGATTACCATATCAAAGGGTTTGAAGGTCTGGGGGCCAAGATCAGCGAGAAGGCGGGATATATCATCGCCGAAGGGAAACCGCTTTTGGGCGGCGAGATCTACTTCGACCGCCCTTCCCATACCGGAACAGAGAATATGCTTTATGGCGCGGTGTTCGCGAAACATCGGACCGTCATCACCAATGCCGCGTGCGACCCGGAGATCGTTGACGTCGCCAATTTCCTGAATAAGGCAGGCGCGAAGATCCATGGCGTAGGGACCCCTACGATCGTGATAGAGCCAGTGTCCGAACTCCATGCGGTTGACCATACCGTCTCGGGAGATCGATTGGTCGCCGGAACATATCTCTACGGCGCCGCTGTCACTGGCGGCAAGGTCGAGGTCACCGGCGTACCTGTCGAAGACCTCACGATGGTCATTTTCAAGCTCAAAGAGATGGGCTGTGAATTGACCCTCGCTGGAGACAAAGTAACGCTCAAGGCCCCCAGGCGGCTGTCGCCGGTTTCGCTGACGACCTTCCCCTTTCCGGGTTTCCCGACAGACCTTCAGGCCTGCGCCATGGCCGCGGCGACCGTGGCCGAAGGAACTTCGCATATCAAAGAGACCGTTTTCGTCGATAGGTTTTCACATACTATGGAGATGCGCAGGCTGGGCGCGGATATCCAGGTTTCGGCTTCGGAAGCGATCATCAACGGGGTGCCTAAACTCCAGGGGGCCGAAGTAATGGCGCCGGATATTCGGGCAGGGGCGGGGCTGGTTTTGGCCTGCCTGGCGGCCCATGGCCCTTCCAAAATACTGCGTATATATCATGTTGACCGTGGATACTACCGCCTGGAGGAAAAGTTAGCCTCCCTGGGTGTCGATATAAGTCGAGAGAAAGACTGACCGTCCAAGTCCCCGTTTCCCATAAGATTCGTGGACTACGCTGATGCCTCCAGTCGGTTTTCCGGTATAATGGTTTGGACAGCCAAACGCGGTTTAACGTCCCTTGGTAAAAGGACCTCAATACATCATGGCTAAGAAATTTATCCTTGTAGCCGCCCTCCTGACGGCCCTGGCCTCACTGGTCTCCGCCCAGGAAACTTCGTTCGGCAAAAACAAGGTCCAGTACAAGAACTTCGAATGGTATTTTATCCAGTCCCGCCATTTCGATATCCACTATTATGAAAACGCCTACCCGACCGCCAAATTCACCGCCGCGGTGCTTGAGTCGGCGTATGTCGAGATCAGCAAAGAGCTGAATTATCATATTCAACGCCGGGTACCGGTCTTCCTATACAACTCTCACTCCGACTTCCAGCAGACCAACATCTATCCCGCGCTCATCCCGGAAGGGGTCGGCGGGTTCACTGAGGCGTTCAAAAACCGCATAGTAATCCCGTTCACCGGATCGTATGAAGACCTCCGCCATGTGCTGCATCACGAGTTAACGCACGCGGTGGTCTATGACCTGGTGTATGGGAATCTTCTCGGCGCGATTCTTTCGCGCCAAAGGCTCTTTGACGTGCCGCTCTGGTTTGCCGAAGGTTACGCGGAGTATTCTTCCCGACATGGCTGGGATTATTTTTCGGACATGTTTGTCAGGGATGCCACGATCAACGGCTACCTGGCGCCGCCGGATTATTTGGGAGGATTTCTCGCGTACAAGCAAGGGCAGGCGATGGTCAAGTATATCGCCGACAAATGGGGCGAAGAGAAACTCGGAGAGTTGCTGCACAAGGGGCGGATCCACCTGACCCTCGGCAAAGCCATCAAGGCTGCCCTGGGGATTGAGGAAAAGGAGTTCTGGGAGGAGTTTTCCAAGGAGATGAAGCGCCGCTACTGGCCGCAGATCGCCACCCGCAAGGAAGCGAACGAGATCGGCCAGCAGTTGACCAAAGCCCGGGAAGACGGCTCTTATTTCAATGAACAGCCGGCTTACTCTCCCGAGGGAGACAAAATAGCGATCTTCACCGACAAGTCCGACTTTACCGAGATCGTCCTGCTGTCGGCGACCGATGGCCGCGTGCTGACCAAACTGATCAAGGGAGAACGATCATCCGACCTGGAGTCGTTACACTCGTTTGTCTCAGGAATGTCGTTCTCGCCGGACGGCCGGAAGATCGTTTTTGTGGCGAAGTCCAAGGGGAAAGACGCGCTGATGTTCCTTGATGTCCGGAAAAAGGATATCTACAAACGGAAACGTCTTGAATTCTACAATGTCATCTCTCCCGCCTGGTCTCCGGACGGGAAATCGATCGCGTTCTCGGCGCTTAGCGGGTACAAGCGGGATATCTATCTCTACAATATTGAAACCGACAAGATCACACAGATAACGGACGATCGCTTTGATGACGGATATCCGAGTTGGATGCCCAATTCCGAAGGGCTGGTCTTCCAGTCGGATCGCCCGCACCCTTCGACGCCGGTGTTGAATCCGATGGGCCACCCCTATATTCAGTCGGGAGCGTTCAAGCCGGGAGACTTTACCTACGGCGATTACAACATCTTCAAAGTCAGTATTGCCACCCAGAAAGTAGAGCCGATCGATGTCGGCCCCGGCGCCAACCGGAGTCCCAAAGTCTCGCCGGACGGCGCCATGATATCGTTTGTCTCCAATCGCAATGGAATTGACAACCTCTATATAGGTTATCTGGATAGCGTCAAGTATTATGCGGTCACCGATATTCTCACCGGTGTCCAGACGCATTCGTGGTCGCCCGACGGCAATCGGATCGCGTTCTCAGCGTTCCACAAAGGCGGGTTTGATATCTTTATTCTCAAGGACCTCGTGCCGGCCGGAAATGACGGTGTACTTGATCCGACCGATTATGTCCTTGGTAAGTACGACTTGTTGGATTCAGCGGGGACGCCGGTAGCATCGAAGGCTGATGGACCCCATGGAGCTCTCCCCGGGCAGGCGGCGGTTGCCGCGATGGATAGCGGCGCGACGACTCAGCCTGATTCGACCGCGCTCGCGCAGATTCAGGGATCGGATACATCGGCGGTAAAGGATAGTTCAGCCGTCACTGACACTCTCGCGTTGATTACTCAGGATACGCTGGCGGCCGCAACCGATACGGTCCTAGCCGCGAAAGACTCCCTGGCAGCAGTTGCAGATGCCAAGGAGGATTCATCCGGAGTGATCGGCGACGAGTACGTGTTTGTCTCCACGCGAAAGCCGGATCCGCTGGACTCGTTGTTTGAAGATATTCGCTCCGATGACACCACCGGCGATGACTATCGCTCGGCCATGCCGAAAGAACCGGCGATATTTGACTCGGTGCAGGGATTGCTCCCCAGCGGCGAATACACGATCAACAAATACAAGGTGAGGTTTACGCCGGATTTCGTCGGTGGCGGCTTCGCCTACGACACCTTTTTTGGTCTGCGCGGCCAGTCCTATTTTGTCTTTTCAGACTATTTGGGGAATCACCAGATATTCCTCGCGACCGACCTGGTCAACACGATCGATCAGTCCAATGTCCAGGCGTACTACTTCAACAACACAAAGCGGTTGAACTGGGGCGGCGGGCTGTTCCACACCAAGAACTACTACCTCGATCCGCTGGACCACCTCTTCTCCGACAGATTCTACGGATTCCAGGCGTTTTTGTCGCGGCCGTTTTCGACCTTTAGCCGAATTGAGTTTATCGCCGCGCAGTTCTTTATCGACCGGAAGTATTACGATTTCGACGATCCACGACTGGACCGCAGCTCCAAAGTGACGACGGGGACATTATCGTACGTCACGGATAATGTCGCCTGGGGGCTGACCGGGCCGATCACCGGCCGGCGCACCAAGCTGTCGCTCAGTTCCGGTGTCGATCTTTTTAATTCGAATAATATCGAGTTTTACGCGCTGGATGCTGACTACCGCAAGTACTGGCACTTTGGGAAGTCCTTCTCCTTCGCGTTCCGTGTCGCCGGAGGCGGATCGACCGGCAACACGCCGAAGCAATACTTCCTCGGCGGAACCACCAACTGGATCGGCAACCGGACACTGGATGCCGACGTGTACGATGTCGAGAATCTCTACTTCTCGGATGTGGTGACCCCGCTCCGCGGTATCAAATATTACGAGCTGAACGGCAACCGCTTCGGTCTGGTGAACCTTGAGTTCCGTTTCCCGATGATCCAGTATCTGGCGATGCGTTTCCCGCTGCCGATCGTACTGGCCAATGTCTCCGGCGCGCTTTTCACGGATATGGGAGCCGCCTGGTTCGGTGACAATTTCAGAGGGGGAACTTCCGAGGGGGGACGCAAGCGGCTTCAGGACATACGGACCGGCTTCGGGTTCGGCATGCGGGCGAACCTCTTTGGCTTCGCGCTCTTGCGCTATGATGTCGCCTGGCAGACCGATTTCTACGATGTTTCGGAAAAGCCGAAACACTATTTCTCGTTCGGCGCCGATTTCTGATCGAATCTCCCCGCAGAGATACCAAACGAAAACGCGGCTTCTCAGAAGCCGCGTTTGTTATTTCGCCTGATCCTCTCAGGCTTCGGCGCGTCGGCCGATCACGCGAAAGCGACGATCGGTACTGCGCGACATTTTATCACCGCGAATTTCCCTGAGCGGTGTGTCCGCATGACACGGTTAACATTGCGCATTGAACCTCCATGCGGAGCTTTGGTTCGACCATATAAAACAGTCCTCCGCAATTTGTGTCAAGCGAAATGTGCGTTCCAAACGGACAATCGAACATTTTTTCCGATACGCGATATTGCGTCAATGTTGTCAAGTTGATCGAACTCGACATCACCGCTTCGACGGCTTGCGTGATTTCGAACGACGTTGCGCGCCGCGACGTGATCGCGCCGCCGCCGCTCTCGGAGACTGCCGCTTCTCCGAGGATTTTGAAGTTTCTTCGCGACCAAAGAACTCAAGCGCGAGCGCCATCTCGCGAAGTTTGCGATCGGCGAGAGACATGACCGAGTCAGGCGTAAACGCGCCGTTCTTCTCACGCTTGCCGCCCGGTCTTCCCGTCAGGATAGCGAGACCGTCCGAGATCGTCGTGACCGGATAAATGTGAAACTTCCCCTGCTTGACCGCGTCGAAAACATCCGGCCGCAACAGCAGATCCTGTACATTTTGATGCGGAATGATCACGCCCTGCTTGCCGGTCAGCGTGCGGCTCAGGCAAACATCGTAGAATCCTTCGATCTTCTCATTAACGCCGCCGATCGGCTGTATCTCCCCTTTTTGATTGACCGAACCGGTGACCGCGATCTCCTGCGAGATCGGCAGTCCGGTTAACGATGAGAGGATCGCGTAGATCTCTGTCGAGGAAGCGGAATCTCCATCCACGCCATTGTAAGACTGCTCAAATGAGATCGAGGCGGACATCGCCAGCGGCTTGTCCTGAGCGAACATTTGTCGAAGCCAGCCGCTCAATACCAGCACGCCTTTGTCATGGATCGGGCCGGAGAGGTCCGCCTCACGCTCGATATTGATCACACCGGCTTTCCCCAGCGACGTATTGACCGTGATGCGAGTCGGACGACCGAACTGGTATTCGCCGATATTGTACACGGACAAACCATTGATCTGGCCAACCGCCGTTCCGGTGGTGGAGACCATCAGGGTCGCGTTATCGTACAACTCCTGGATCTTCTCTTCCACGAGATTGACCCGTTTGCGGCGCCGCGCGATGGCTTCATGCACATCCTCGCGGGTCGCCTTTTTCCCCTTCCGCTCCTGCGCGCAGAAAGACGCCTCACGAATGATGTCCGAGATCGCGGTGAAGCGAACCGACAATTTGTCGCGATGTCCCGCCAGCTTTCGACCGTATTCGGCTATCCCCTGAAGGCCGCTCAGGTCAAACGGCAAGAGGTGCTCCTGCTCGATGATACGTCGGGCAAATTGAAAATACTGCAGGACGTTGGCATTGGTGAACTGCATGGTGCTGTCAAATTCGGCCTTGATACGGAAGACCTTTTTGAAGTCTTCGTCGAGACGATAGAGCATGCCGTAGAGGTATGGCTCACCGATCAGTACCACTTTGACGTCAAACTGTATCGGTTCCGGTTTGATACCGGAGCCGGCCATCATATAGAAGGGATCGTAACCGGTAATTTCGAGCTCCCCGTTGCGAAGCGCCCGCTTGAGCGGCCACCAGACTCCCGGCTCGGAGAGCAGATCCAGCGCGTTGATCACCAGGAAACCGCCGGCCGCGCGTAAGAGCGATCCGGAGTTGACCCGGGTGAAGTCGGTTCGCCAATAGCCGAATCTATCAACCACGCGCTCCAGCGATCCAAAGAGATTTTTGTAGGTGGGCGAGCGTTCGATGACGATCGGCATTTGCGTGGTCTCGGCGTTGTCCAGAAGGAGATTGACCGAGAACTCCTCAAACGGCTCACGCTTGCGATAAGGCGGAGCTTCTTCCTCGCCTCGCCTCGGTTGAGCTTCGCGGAAACGGTCAAGGTCTGTAGTCAACGATTCTTCGACCTCTTCCAGGTAGCGGACGGTCTTCTCGTCAGGATACCGCTTCTTGAGCATATTGATCTTATCCGTGACCAGCGGAGCGACCATGGCGTGATTGAGCTTTTCGATCGCCTCTTCCATCTTCGAGGTAAGTTTCTTGGATTCCACTGTCGTCAGATCAAAGTCGCGGCGCAGGCTGTCCCAACGGCGGCGCAATTCATCAAGGTCGGAGGCGGAGAACTTCCCTTCTTTGACGGATCGTTCGAGTTTTTCAAGGGCGGTCGGCTCATTGTCGATCAGCGGTTGGAGTTCATTGCGGACTCCCAGCCCGGACTGGATCTGCACCATTACAAAGCCGGCGGCATTGAGTTTATCCTCAAACGCGTTGACCAGTTCCTTCTGGCGGGTCTCAAACTCGCGCAGGATCCGGCTGTTACGGTCTTTGTAATCCTCCGAGAGCCAGATCTTCGGGACTACCTTCCTGATCGAATCGATCAGGTAGGCCATGTCCTTTTTGAAGCGTTTTCCCTCACCGGCCCGGAAATAGAGCACACGGGGGTTGTCTTCAGTCTGAAAGTTATTCACATAGCAAATATCCTGGAGAACCGGTTTCTCTTTGGTCACCAACTGTTCCAGGAGATGGCGAATAGTGGAGGTACGACCGGTCCCCCCCAAGCCGGTGACAAAGACATTGTACCCCTTGCTCTTGATCTTGAGGCCTAGCTTGATCGAGTCCACGGCGCGATCCTGTCCTATGATCGTGTCGCAGGGGGCGATCCCGTCGGAGTCTTTCAGATCATCGGGACGGTAGGTGATGCGATAATCAATATCTTTGTACGAGAGTTCTCGAGCGGTTAGTCGGGACGAACGACGCGGTTTGGACGTCGGCATGTATCTTCCTCCGTTGCATCGCGATACTTGGTGGCGAATATAGATTCCACAGAGTGACTAATCAAGGTATGAAACAGCGCGCGGAACAGATGACGTTTTCCGCTTGCCGAAACGCGGAACGAATTGTTTTGTTGCTGTACGCATGCCATCGACGACAGCCACACTCTGGATCGAAGCGATAGCGTTTATCGCGGTAGCGACCGCGCTCATCGCGCTGGTGCTCTATGTCAAAGGCCAGCGGCGCGTACGCATGCTTACAGCTCTGCTCCAGTCGTTTGACAAGCCGATCCTGTTTTACGACGAATCCGGGCGGCTGGCCTTCCACAGCGCCGGACTGGTGCTGTTTGACCGGGCGAGC
>JAMPYH010000095.1 GCA_023700785.1 Candidatus Zixiibacteriota bacterium | reverse complement strand
TGGACCACCCGTAATTTTTCCCCTTTTCGATGATGTCAATCTCCTCGATAGCGTCCTGCCCGACATCCGCCGTCCAGATCCGGCCGTTCTCGGAATCAAAGCTGACTCTCCAGGGGTTACGCAGCCCATACGCGAAGATCTCACCGCGTGAACCATCGGTCGCGCCGGCGAAGGGATTATCATCCGGAATTGCGTACTGATTGCCGTCCTCCGTGGAATTGATGTCTATTCGGAGGATCTTGCCGAGCAATGTCGTGCGGCTTTGGCCGTTGTTCTGTGGGTCACCGCCGGAGCCGCCATCACCAGTCGCGATATACAGCAAACCATCAGGGCCAAACTCAAGACAACCGCCATTATGATTCGAGTACGGCTGGCTAAAAGTCAGGATGATCTGCTCGGTCGCCTTATCGGCATGATCGGTCGAGGCAGGCGACGCGGTGAAGCGTGAGATCACCGTCCGCCGTGGATCAGCCGCGGTGTAATTAACATAGAAATGTCCGTTCGTTTCAAAGCTTGGATGAAAGGCCAGCCCGAGCAAACCTTCTTCCCAACCGGCCTTGTTGACGCGGTCACGGATATCCAGAAAGGTATCGACCGCGGTAGTAGCTGATGTGGAGTCGAAAACCAGGATGACCCCTTCCTGTTCAACGACAAACAGTCTGCCGCTGTTATCGCCGGCATGGCCAAAATAGAGCGGGAGATTGAATGACAGATTTGGAAACGCGACTTCAACCGCGGCACTGTTTCCGCTTCCATCGGATGGCTTCGCGCGGTCATTGTCGCCGGAATTGCAGGAGTTCAACGGGAGCAGTAGTACCGCCAGGATAAGGCCCATTCGTCGCATGCTTGCCTCTATTTTTGATGACGTCAAGATCCATATATCAAATTATACTATATTGTTTGGTATTCTATTCTTATCTACAATTAATCTCCATATCGTAGCAATTCAACTTCTTTTCCCGCAATGGTCAGGATCTGTAACGGGGAGCATTTTGTCCAAAACAGAACGAAAACTCATTGACCCCGCCACAAAAGACGATATATTTGGAGGAGATTGTGAAAAAAGTAGCGTAGTCTCGCACGGAGACCATGTATGAACCGATATATCGCTTTCGTCGCTCTGCTCCTGTTCGCCGGCTCATTGTCGGCTCAGGATGACGCATGTCTGGTCTGTCATAAGCCATCCCCGGCCAAAACCAAGGCTCAGCAGGTTGACACCGCCACCATTGTCGGATCGGTACATGCGAAGCTGGGATGTCGCGAGTGTCACGCGGTTGACCCCAAGGTGAATCACAAAGGGAATCGGACGGTCTTCTGCGCCCGTTGCCACGAGGCGGAAGCCGCTGGGTTCAACAAGTCGCCTCATGTTGAAGGACGCCAGGCGAGCATCGAGAAGCTTCCTACCTGTATCACCTGCCATGGCGGGCACGATATTCTGGCTATCGCCGATCCGGCCTCACGCACCAACCACAAGAACTCGGTGCGGGTCTGTATCCAGTGCCACGAGGACCAAAACCTGACCGAGCAAGTTCAGCAGCTCCCGACAGCGACAGTGATCAAGGCGTATGAGAACTCGGTACATGGGCGCGCGTTGTTGCTCGATGGAGACATGAACGCCCCCGCGTGTGTCGATTGTCACGGCAGCCACAGTACGTTGGCGAGCGACAACCCAGAATCTCCGATCTATAAGACACATATCTCCGCGACATGCGGCCGCTGCCACAACGATATCGAAGCCAAGTATGACGGCTCGGTGCATGGCGCCGCCCTGGTCAATGGGGTGATGGAGTCGCCAACCTGCACTTCCTGCCATGGCGAACATAATATCCGTCATCCCGAAGACCCCGATTCGCGAGTCTTCAGCACGAATATCTCGAAGACCTGTTCGGATTGTCATGCCGCCGAGAAAGTGGTCGCCAAGTTCGGCTTGAAAGCCGACCGTATCCAGACGTTCAAGGAATCGTTCCATGGCGTCGCGACTGAGTTTGGTGACACGCGGGTCGCCAACTGTGCCTCCTGCCACGGAGTACATGACATTTATCCCCAGACAGACTCCCGCTCAATGATCAACGCGGCGAATATCGAGTCAACCTGCGGCCAGTGCCACATCGACCTTCCGGCGAGTTTTGCGTCCGCGCAAGTGCATGAATCGGCGAGCGAAAAGGAATCCGGCGGCGAGTGGTATGTCCGCCAGTTTTACGTCTGGTTTATTTCGCTGTTGATCCTCGGCTTCATTATTTACCGGGTACTGGAATACAAACGACGTGTCAAGCGTGTAGAATGAGGCTACGGCTATGCGAATGAGAGTGACCCTCATCCTGTTCATCCTGACTGTCGCCGCGTCTGTCGCGGCCCAGGAGAGATGTTTGATCTGCCATGCCAAGCCCGGCTTTTCGCGGGTCGAAGAGACCGGCCGAAAGATCAGCCTGTTCATCGATACAACCATCATCGGCCATTCTGTGCATGCCGGGAAACTCTGTACCGATTGCCATGTCGATGTCACCACCATTCCGCACGCCAGGGAACTTGCTCCGGTCAACTGCCGTCGGTGCCACTATTCCGGCAATCCGGTTGGCGCTCCGCAGGGAGAACTGTACGACCAGTACGCCCAGTCGGTACATGGGCAGGAAGTCGCCGGCGGCAACCCGAAGGCCCCCATCTGTCAGGATTGCCACGGCTCGCACGACATCAAATCGCACGATTCTCCGGATTCCCGCATGGCGAAAATGAACCGGCCGAAAACCTGTGGGGGGTGCCACATCGAGATATACGCCACGTATCGTGAATCAGTGCATGGTGTCGCGTTGCTTCGCGATAGCGTCATGGATTCGCCGGACTGCGCCTCCTGTCACGGCGAGCATAATATCGGTCGGCCGACCGACACCACTTCACAGGTCTCCCCGGCGCATGTCTCGCAGACTTGCGGCGAGTGCCACGGTCCGATGGGAGTTGCCTCCAAGTACGGTATCAAGTCGGATCGCACGACCACGTTCGAGGATTCGTTCCATGGTATCGCTCACCAGATGGAGAATCGAACAGTCGCCAACTGCGCGTCTTGTCACGGCTTCCACGATATACGTCCGCAGGACGATCCCAAGTCATCCATCAATACGGCCAATATCGTCACCACCTGTGGTCAGTCGAACTGTCACCCTGAAGCGTCCGTGCAGTTCGCCAGCGGCAAGATCCATGTCGATCCGCATAATAAGGAATCCGGGCTGGTGTATTATATTACCAAGTTCTTCACTATCCTGACAATCGGCACCCTTGCCGGATTGTTCGTGTTCATCGTGCTCGATCTGTTTCGCCGGGCGCAGCGATCGCGCAGTGGTAAGTGACCTATGGACGAACGTACTCACAACGCACAGGCCAAACGCGAGCAGATCATCGAGGATCTGACCAAGGCGATCGTCGATGCCGCTCAGCCGCATATCGATCCATCAACTCCTCGCGAAGAGATCGATAAACGGGCGAAAGAGATCACCGAGCGGCTACAATTTGAATCCAATATCGCGCTGAGCGAATTGGTGACTCGATTCAGCCGGATAAAGCCGGCGACCGAGCAGCCGGCTCAAGAACGGACCTATATCCGCTTTGGGCGAAATTTCCGCGCGCAGCATATGCTGATGTTTATGTCCGTCATCCTGCTGATCCTGACCGGCATGCCGCTCAAGTTCCCCGAATTCGGCATCTCAAAGTTTATGATCGTAACGGTCTTCGGCGGCCTTCAGAACTCCACTCTGATCCATCGGATCGCGGCGGTCGGCCTGATCATTGTCGGTGTCTGGCATGTCGGTTATATCGCGTTCTCCCGCATGGGGCGGCGCGATTTCTGGCTGATGATCCCCCGTCCGCATGACGCCAAAGACTTTTTTCACACCCTGATGTATTACCTCGGCCGAAAGCCGTCTGGTCCAAAATTCGGGCGTTTCTCGTTCATCGAGAAGTTTGACTACTGGGCGGTTTACTGGGGGATGGTAGTGATGATCGGCTCCGGCCTGATCCTCTGGTTCAAGGAAATGTTCAACAAGGGATTGTTTGACATCGCGCGCGAAGCACACTCGGATGAGGGCCTGCTCGCGACCCTGGCTATTATCATCTGGCATTTCTATAACGTGCACTTCAATCCCGAGGTCTTCCCGATGAGCTGGGTCTGGTGGAACGGCAAGCTGACAGAGAGCCAGTTGAAACATCACCATCCGCTCGAATACGCGGAGATCATCAATGCCGAGCGGAAGGAAGTGGAACTCCGGGCAGAGAAACAATCCACCGGCGCGGAGTCTGAGTCATGAGAGAGTTTTTTCGCGACCTTGGTCGCCTCATCAAACAACATACGCCGTTCCTGCTGATCTTCCTCGGGATCATCGCCGTCCTGATCGTGATGGTCGCCGTTGGGACGCACTTTCGGATGAGCGACGCTGATTTCTGCACCACCTGCCATTACATGGAGCCGTATTACCGCCACTGGCAGGCGTCGTCTCACGCCGATGTTACCTGCGTCCAATGTCACGATTACGGCGTTGGCTCGCTCGCGCTCTCAACCATTCGCTATTGGACCAATACCTATACCACCCGGCCGAAGTCCAATGTCCCCGACGAAGCCTGCCTGCAGTGTCACGAAACATCATCGTTGTCGGCGCTCAGGGAATACCGTAAGGGGATCATGTTCGACCACCAGGCGCATCTGAGCAAGCCGCTCCGCGGCGAGGATCTTCGGTGCACGTCATGCCACAACCAGATCGTACAGTTCGACGAGGAAGTCACGCCGACGCACATGACGGTCAATGATCGCTCCTGCTTTGTCTGCCACTTCAAGGACGCCGGCCAGGGGGAGGCGGTCACCGGATGTGACGCGTGTCACGGCATGCCGAAAACGATCGTCGAGCATGGCGGCTTCACCTTTGACCATGAACCGTATCTCAAGGCCGGGGTCGATTGCAAGCAGTGCCACACGCAGATCGTCAAAGGCGATGGCGCGGTGCCAGAGGGAAAATGCTACGCGTGTCATGTCGAGCGGTCACGGAAGGATCACTCCCGCGAGGAATTGCACCAGGTCCATGTGACCACGAACGGTATCGACTGTTTCCAGTGTCACTCGGACATCAAGCACGGCAATTTTGAGATGGTCAGCTCGCTTGAGATCCAGTGTGAGAATTGTCACGTGCGGATGCACAACGCGCCCAAACAGCTCTATATGGGGATCGGTGGCGCAGATACGCTGGATATCCCGAGCCCGCATTTCCTCGCCCAAGTATCCTGCGACGGTTGCCACACGCACTTGACGCCGCAAGGCGAGCCGCTGGCCCACCAGGCGAAAAAGGAGGCACAACGGGCGTCATGTGTTACCTGCCACGGACAGAGTCGCCAGCCGATGTTTGACAACTGGCTCGAAGGTTCGCGCAAACTGGCCGCCGAACTCCCCGGCTATTTGAGCAGTCTTCGCTCAAGCGCTCGAGGGGTGGCGGGAAGTAACCCGGACGTGAAGGACGCCATCACCGGCGCGGAGAAGAGCATCAATCTGGTGTCTGAAGGTCATATCGCCCACAACATCTGGTATTCGCTTCACCTGCTCGCGGATAGTCGTGAACGGGTGCAGAGCGCGGTGCGACAAGTGCAAGCGGGATATACCGCTCCCGCGCTGCCGGCCTCGGCGCAGCGTGAGCATAGCTGCGTGACCTTCTGTCATGGCAAAGGTCTTCTTGAGACCGTGAGTTATTCCGGCAAGTCGCTCCCGCACACAATGCATATTACCGACCTCGAACAGGGATGCGGTAATTGCCACTCCATGAGCGAACATGGCAAAACGGCTATCAATAAAGAGGCCTGCGCCTCCTGCCATGAATCAATGTAGCGGTTGAGTAACGCAACAGGACGAGGGGACGGCTGGTCGAAAGGTCAGCCGTTTTTTTGCGCGTGAACAAAGAATATACTCTTGCCCTGCTCGCGCCACTTTTTCTCAAAGTAGGTTCTATCGGGATTGGGGATAAGCGTGTGGTCCGCGCTGAACGGCGTTCCGAGATTGCGAAAGGCCGCGACTTGTTCAAGGTTCCGAACCACCCACTCCGCATACGGTCCATGATCCGTCGCGAAGATCAGTTCGCCGTTCTCACGCGTGATCGACGCGATCTGGTTGAGGAACTCTACTGACAGCAGCCGCATGAAGGAATGGCGATCTTTCGGCCAGGGATCTGGAAAGAGGACATACACTCGTTCGAAGCAAGGGGTCAAAAAGTACCTGGGTAGAATGATGCGGGCGTTGCCGCGTACCAGGCGAATGTTGGTCAGTTCGAAGCGTTCAATTCGTTTCGTCAATTTGCGAAAACGACTGAGCATCATTTCGATCGCGACCATCTGCTTTTCCGGATGCTGTTGAGCCAGCCAAAACAGCATGTCTCCGCGGCCCGGCCCGATCTCCAGCACGTCCCCCGTAATCGCTTGCGGTTCATCGGGATAATGAAGGGCGGGGCGACGCGATTCCCACTCGATTGGAAACTGTTTCTCTTTAGCCACTCGCGGTCAGTTTACCTTTCAATCGTCCCGCCAAAAAAAGTAATCCTGCAAAAAAGTCAAGCCGCGTACCTAACGAGCCAGCGGTGGCCGCGAAATGATGTGGTGAAGTTGACACGCGAGTTGTGCCCACGGCGGCACTCGCACGGTCCAAAAAGAAGCAAGGTCACTGGATCTCCGGCTCCGCCGCCTTGACTAGAATCTTAAGCCAGCAGTTCGCAATAAGTTTCGTTGTGAAAGCCGATGATCAGTGTCTTTCCTTTGCGGATGACCGGCGCACGGAGCTTTCCCGTCGGACCGATCATCAACTTGGCGAGTTCCACCCATCCAGGTTTGGCTTTCCTAAGGTCAACTCGCACGACAGATCTCCCCTTGAGCGAGATGAGAACTTCGATGCCTTCGAGCAAGCCGCGGGCCTGCGTTTCCGAATAACTCTGCTGTTTGGTGCTGGTACGGGACTTTATCTCTACCTTTTTCTTCGCAAGAAACTCCTGCGATCTCACACAACTCTCTCAGCCCGGTCGAAAATAGAGCCAGTCGATCTTTGACACGCCAACCTCCTGAGTATAGGATTTGGCGCAATATACTCCGTCCTGCCGGTGGGCCACAAGTCGGTAGCTCACTTTTAGGTCGTAAATGAAGAACGCCGAAACCAACTGGTCTCGGCGTATATGAGCATTTGATCTGTCGCTCGCTTGATTAGACTTTGTTCGCCTGGACAATTGTCGGCAGGCCCGGATGCGCCACCCGGTAAAGCGTCATCGCATGGACCGGATCCATCTTGATCGTTATCTGCGACACGCCAAGCGGACTCTGCAAAATGTGCCGCACCGATACGATCGTGTTCTTGAACTTGTCGGCCGGCTTTCCTTCGACATCGGTCCTGATCTCCATCACCACGGCATCCCCCCAATGCAATTCAAACCGAGCCGGGAGTTCCCGCTGCAGGAGATCAGCGTTGAACTTGGTAACATCCGAAATGATCGTCAGGATCGAATCAGGCGTCTGGTCCTTGTAGGCGTAGAGGTGTGTCGTGGTGATCGGTCGGACCAGCTTGCGGCCGTCATGAAAGCGATCAACGAAACTCCGAAGGTCGTCGCTGTCCCCCTGTTCGATATTGATCGGAAACTCCCAAACCACCGCCCCCTTCAGTTTGAGCCGCACTTGCTTGGTGTCCAGGTTGAGCACGAGGTACGGTTTTTCCAGTTCGGAGAGTTTGAGTTCCGCCTGGATCATCTGGTATTCGCGATCCGCGCTCGCCGCGTTCCACTTGCCGTTGCCGTTGTCACCGGCCTCGTCCGCGCCGCCGCATCCGAAAAGCAGAAACGCGAGCAGCGGTGTCATCATGCGAAATCCGGTTCGGTGTATCGGGCGCGTCATGCGATTCTCTCAGAAAATATAGATCGGCGTGCCGATCGGAGATTGGTCATATATCTTTTTCAGGTCGTCGGTCCCGACACGGACGCATCCGTGTGTGACATTGATACCCAACAGGCGCTCATAGATCGTTCCATGGATAAAAAAACCATCGCCGAAGCCCAGGGCGTACTCTCCCATGACATTGGGATCCAGCCGATCGCTTTCATTCTTCGGGATCGCTTCGTTTTCTTCGATGAAGGCCCAGTCCGGTTTGCGCCACCATGGCTCGGTCAGTTTGTTCTTTACCTTAAAGACGCCCAGCGGCGTATTGAATATCCATCTCCGGCCGGTCAGGCTGTCCGTCAATTCGCTTCCGGATCCGGTGGAACAGGTGGCTTCTATGTACACTGAGTCTTCGGTACGCAGCGCGATCTTGTTCGCGTGCGTATCAATGACAATGTATTTCCCGCGCGGCTTGAGTTGCGCCAGTTTTTTGCGCGCCTTGTCCAGTTCCTTTTTCGCCGCTTTCTGGTCAGCCGGCAACTGCGCCAGCGAAGTGTCAATGAACATCGTCTGGTCGTCGGCCAGATCATCCGATGAGGTCACTTTCAGGAAGACAAACGCGATCAGGATGAGCGTAACGGGAATGGAAAGAAGTATCAGTAGTTTTCTCATGGCCACCTATCCGAACGGCGCACGATCGTTACCGGCGTGCCGTTGCTCACATATTGCATGATATGGTCCATCTCTTTGTTGGTCAGCGCGACACAACCCTCGGTCCAGTCTTTCCCCTGG
>JAMPYH010000094.1 GCA_023700785.1 Candidatus Zixiibacteriota bacterium | reverse complement strand
TTGCGAACCACGCTTCCGGGTAAGCGCAATAAGTGTGTGGCCGTCTCGTTCCAACGCAGGCAGCAGAGCGCTGCCGATCAACCCCGAAGCGCCACTGATCAGTATTCGCATGTTTCCCTTCTCTCTTGCCCGCTTATGGAATCTCAATGCCGCGAACGCGAAGATCACCAGACCGAAAATGGTCATCCCCACCACACTCATATAAAAGTCGGCCATACCGGCTCCCTTGAGCACGATCCCTCGCACTATCTCAATATAATAACGCATCGGGTTGATCAATGTTACCTGCTGCAGCCATTCCGGCATATTGGCGATCGGTGTAAAATACCCGGAGGTCAGCATCGTAAAGATGGAGAAAAACCAGGCGAGGAACATCGCCTGCTGCTGCGTGTGCGTGAGCGTGGAAATAAACATCCCCAGCCCAAGCGTGCTCAGCAGATAAAGCAGCGACAGGCCGAACAGGAGCAGATGCGACCCGGCAAAGGGGATATCAAACCACCACAGCCCAACCTGAAGCGATACTCCCATGATAACCATCGACATGATGGCAAAGGCGGTGATCTTCCCCATCATGAATGTTATGGTGCTGATCGGCGTCACCATCACCTGCTCCAAAGTCCCCAGCTCGCGCTCACGCACGATCGCCATTGAGGTCATCATGAGGGTGAGCATGGTCAACAGCGTCGCGACAATCCCGGGCACCATAAAATAGCGCGACTCGGCCTCGGAATTAAACAGGTAATCATAGCGCAGTTCGATATTCGGTTTGCGCCCGGTGATGGTATTGGAGAAAGTCCTCACGATCTGTCCGGCGTAACCGAGCCCCATGCGCGCGGCATTGGCGTCAGAACCATCCGCGATCCAGCCGATCTGCACCGGATCACCCGCGACCAATTTCTCGGAGAAGTCCTGGGGGATGATCACCGCCATTTCCGCGTCCTTCCCCAGAAATCGTTCTTCCAGGCGCCAAAGCGGAACGGCTTCGCCCTCCAGTTGGCGGTTTACCGGCACAAAATAGTCGCCGGCCTTGAACGCCTCGATCAATTGCCGCGAGTGGGCCGACTGGCTGAAGTCGTACACATCAAGTTGAAGCCGCTTGACATCGGTATTGACCGCGTACCCCATCACGACCAGCTGAATGACCGGCATGACAAAAAGCATCCGGAGATTATTTTTATCCCGCAGCCCCTGGATGAACTCCTTGCGAATGATCCCGATAAACGCGCGCCACATATCAGCCGATCCTCGTATTAAAGCGTCGCACCGCGATGGTCAGGAAGATCACCATGAGAATAAGCAGGGAACCCGCCTGTGGCGCGAGGATCTCTATCCCCGACCCCTTCAACATGATGCCCCGGACGATATCCAGGAAATAGGTCGCGGGGACGATCTTGCTCACTACCTGCAGCGGGATCGGCATGTTCTTGACCGCAAAAATGAACCCCGACAACATGATCGACGGGAGCATGGTGATCAACAGCGCGAATTGCATAGCCAGTTGTTGGGTCGGCACCAGGGTTGAGATCAGGATGCCAATGGACAACGCGGTCGCCACATAGATCATCTCCAGCGCGATCAACAGCCAGAACGAACCGACAAAGGGAACCGCGAACAGTACCTTGGCGAACGCGAGCACCAGCAACCCATCGAGAAACGCGATGATAATATACGGGATCAGTTTGCCGATAAGGATCTGCGCGGGTGTGACCGGCGCGGTCAGCAACTGCTCCATGGTGCCGGTCTCTTTTTCGCGCGCGATCGTTATCGATGTCAGCAGGGCCGAGATCATGAGCAGGATCACCGCCACGATCCCCGGAACGAAAAAGTGCGACGATTGGAGATCGGGGTTGTACATTACCTGTTGCGATATGGTCACGCCCGGCATGATCGCGCCGGGAGCCAGCATCTTGTCTCTCAGGAACTGGCTCAGCAGCGCGTTGGCGTAAGCGACCACCGCGCCGGCCTGCGAAACTTCGGAGCCGTCGATCTGCAGCCCCAACTCATAGGGGCGTCCTCCTCGCAGCGCCTCGCTGAAGCCGGGCCGGATGATCAGCACCGCCGCGGCATGCCCGCCGCGCAAAAGATGCTGCGGGTCGAAAAAATTGGCCTGTTCGCCTGGCGGGAAAAAATAGTTGGACGCGTAGAAGCGTTCAATGAAGGCTCGTGAATCCTCCGTCTGGTCTCTGTCCACCACCGCCAGCGGAATATGCTCGATATCCATATTGATGGCGTAGCCGTAGAGGAAGGTCATCATGATCGGCATGACGAATATGATGATCAGGGAGCGGAAATCCCGAAGGATATGATACAACTCCTTCTGCGCGATGAATCGGATCTTATGCACCGATGACCCCCGTGGGGCTGATCAGGTCGATGAACATATCCTCGAGATTTGCGGCGCCGTATTTCGCCACCAGCTCGGTCGGGGTGCCGATCTCCACCAATTTCCCCGCGTGCATGATCGAGATCCGCCCACAGTACTCGGCTTCATCCATGTAATGCGTGGTAACGAAGATGGTGACCCCTTCATCCGCCATTTCATAGAGTAGCGACCAGAAAGTACGGCGGAAGACGGGATCGACCCCTCCGGTCGGTTCGTCAAGGAAGACAATTTTCGGGCGATGAATGATCGCGACCGCCAGCGCCAGACGCTGGCGCCAGCCCGTGGGCAAAGAACCGGAGATCCGGTCGATAAACTCGCCCAACGCCAGGCGATCGGTCAACTCCGCCATGCGATCGGTGATCGTTCGTTTGTCGAGGTCATAAGCCGAGCCGTAGAATTGAATGTTCTCCCTGCCGGTCAGGTCGCGGTAGAGCGAAAACTTCTGCGACATGTAGCCGATGGACTTCTTGATCTTCTCCGATTCGGTCAGGATATTCGCGCCGCCGACATGGCCGGTTCCCGAGGTCGGCAGGAGCAGACCGCAAAGCATCCGGATGGCAGTTGTCTTTCCGGCGCCATTCGCGCCCAAAAATCCGAAGATCTCTCCTTCGTTCACGGTCAGCGATAGATCATCAACCGCGGTGAACTGGCCGAACTTGCGAGTAAGATGTTCGATCTGTACTGCCGTCCCGCTCATGACACCATCTCCATCAACTGGATGAAGCGGTCCTCAAGCTGCGGCTGGATGGTCAAAAGACGCGTGCCGGCCACGCCGACCGACGAGAGAGCCGCATGATACCGCTCGATTGATTCGCCCGGCTTGACATAAATGTGCATCCCCGCGCCAAATCGACGGGCGGTGATCCCTTCAAGGGAGTTCAAGCGATGAACCAGTTCAGTGGTGGGCAATTCATCCAGATAGTAGATCGATCCCTCGAATTGCGCGGCCAGGGCGACTGGAGTTCCCTCCGACAGTTTGCGGCCATTAAAAATGAAACAAGCGCGATCGGCGCGAGCGACTTCATCCATATACGGAGTTGACACCAGAATGGTCGTCCCCTGCCGTCGCAGTTCAAGCAGGATCTCCCAGAATTGGCGGCGTGACAGAGGATCGACGCCCGTG
Source organism: Candidatus Zixiibacteriota bacterium (assembly GCA_023700785.1). Classification (GTDB taxonomy): domain Bacteria; phylum Zixibacteria; class MSB-5A5; order GN15; family FEB-12; genus FEB-12. The sequence continues at coordinate 5,214 of JAMPYH010000094.1, read as the reverse complement.
GTCGGCTCGTCGAGGATCAGGATCTTTGGATCGTGAATAAGCGCGCAGGAGAGCGCCAGTTTCTGTTTCATTCCACCGGAGAGCGCCGACGCGCGCCGTCCGGCAAACGGTCCCAGTTTGGAGAACTCGAAAAGGTAATCTCTCTTCTGACGATACGCCTGACCGGTCAGGCCGTAGATGCCCGCGTAGAAGGTGAGGTTTTCCTCCACGCTCAAGTCGGGATAGAGTGAAAATACCTGCGGCATATAGCCGAGTAGAGATTTGATCTGCTCGAAATCGCGCTTTATATCCAGGCCGCCAACTGTCACTTCACCGGCATCTTCGCTGATCAGGCGGCAGAGCAAGCGAATCAGCGTGGTCTTGCCGGCGCCGTCGGGACCGACCAGCGCGAAGATCTCGCCTTTGTTCACGGTCAGCGAGAAATCGCTCAGCGCGGTTATTTTACCGTACGATTTAGAAAGGGAGGTAACGGAAAGATAACTCATTATGCGCCCAGCGTCACAAAGACCGGCATGCCGACCTTGAGCTTTCCATCCTGGTTCGGGATCGATACTTTGACGGCGTACACCAGATTGGTGCGTGACTTTTCCGTCTGCACATTCTTGGGCGTAAACTCAGCTTCCGAGGAAGTCCAGATCACACTACCGGCATAAGTCGAGCCGCCGCCTTCAGTGCTGATAGTCGCCTTGTCGCCAACCTTGATCGACGAGAACTTCGATGCCGGCAGATAGACTTTCACCCAAACCGTATCCAAACGCGCGATCTTGGCGATCGCTTTGCCCGGCATCACCGTCTCACCTTCATCGATATATTCGTCCGTAACAACACCGGAGGCCGGCGAGATGACGTACGCGTCAAGAAGCTGTCGCCTCAGGCGGGCGATGTCCGCGTCGAGCTTCGTCAATTGCGCGTTGATGATCTCGACATTCGCCACCGTTGTCTGCCGCGCGTTGGTCGCGAGATTTGCCTCATGCTCCAACTGATCCATCTGCTTCCGAGTGGCGGAGCCGGACGCGAGCAATTTCGCGACGCGGTCTCGCTCTGATCGCGCGAAGGTCTCAGTTTCGCGGGCCTTAGCCACCTGCAACCGCGCGGCCTCAAGGCTCGCGGTAAGGGTGTGGCGGTTTGCCTCGGCGGAATTGATCTCCAATTCGACCTTGCTCGGGTCGATGATCGCCAGCGTATCGCCGACCGCGATAGCGGAGCCTTCATCAAATCGCTGAGCGATGATCCGCCCGCCTGTTTCGGCAGAGACCAGCACATCGTTGGCCTCCACAAAGCCCGAACCGCCGGCCTGGTCCGACTCACCGCCGCACCCGGCTATCAGCAGCATCATGGTCAGTGAGAGTAGAGTAAATGACGCACGCATCCGTTATATCCCTTTCTTCAAGTTCTCTGAGCCGGTGGTGTAGAAGTATCCGCTCTGCGCGATGTAATAGTCCATCAATGACGCCGCCAACGAAGCCTCCGATGCGGTCAGGTCAGCTTCGATCTCGAGCAGTCGATTGGATGAAAGCACGCCGTCGGAATGCTGCCCCTGCGCCAGCCTGAAGTGATCCTCACTGATCTGGAACTCGCGAAGGCTGGTTTGATAACGCGTGTATGCAAGTTTCAGCTGCTCGGCCGCGAGGTTTGCTTCGCGAGTCAGTGTCTCCAGGACCTGATCTCGCTCAGAGCGGGAAGCTTCGAGCGAGTGAGCCGCCGCGCGCGAACGATTTGCTGTTCTACCGCCCACATTAAACGACCAGGTGAGTGTGGCGCCGGCCGTAAAGTAGTCGTTCCAGCTATTCCCAAATCTATCGAGGTTCGGTTTGCCGTAGGAGTAGCCTCCAAACGCGGCGATTGTCGGAAAGTACTCCGCCTTGCTGACACGATATTTTGCGGCGGCCACCTGGGTGGACGCTTCCGCGGCCAGAAGTTCCGGTTTATCCGGGGCGACCAATGCGTCAGGCGATACCTGTGTCGGTGAAGAAATGACCGCGTCGATGGAAAGACTCTCGGCATACGGCAGTCCGAGCATGGTCAACATCCGCAGTTCACTAATGCGCCGGTTGGTGGTTGCCTGTTCGACCGCAAGCTGCGCGCGGATCAGCGCCAACTGAGCATCCAACAGCGCCACCGAATCAGCGGCGCCGGCTTCGTATAGCGAATGAACATTCCGGCTGATAACGTCCGCGCGATGAAGCGATGCTTCCGCGACTTTCCGCAGTTCGGTTGTGCGATAGAGACCGAAGTACTCGAGGCGTGTCAGGTACGCGATCTTATCCTGGTCGGCGGATTCCAACGCGGCATGGAGTTCCTGCGACGCTCTCGCCAGCGCGATGCCGCCGCTGATTCTCCCCCCGGTGAACAACGGGAGATTCAGCCTCAAGTCGGCCTGATAGTTTTCATGAGTCCCAACTTCGCGCTCCAACGACTGACCGGTCGGCAGTGGGATGTTCAGTGTCGAGACATCGCTGATGTAAGTGCCGTTGCCGATCGCGCTCAGCGTGGGAAACCGCTCGGCGCGCGCGGCGCGATGATCCGCAGACGCTGCGTCGGTCAACGCCCGAGCTTTCTGCAGGCTGAATGAGTGCCGGCTCGCCAGTTCAAGCGCTTGTTCGAGTGTCAGCTCTCGCGCCGGGACCGAAGTCGCCACCACCAGCGCCGCAATTAGTGTGAGTGTTTTCATCGGGCCATTACTCCGTGAAGGAACAGGTCAACGATCGCATGCTTGCGTTTGTCCAGAAATGCTGTCCGATCCTCGATCCCCCATATCCGGTCAGCCAGCGGCGCCAGGAGGAGATATCCGATACTCATCGTGATGATCGACATCATCGCCTGCTGCGGGTCGATCTTTCGATACTCGCCCTCGGCCATCCCCTGCTGAAGACGCGCCACGACAGTCGCCGGAAACTGCGAGCCACGGATCGTGGTGGCCAGATCATTGAGCAGCGATTCATTGGGTGAGGCAAGCTCGCGAAGCAGGATCTTCACGAACTCCGGCGATGTTTGGTACGCGTGTATATGTGTCTCGAGCGCCGCGAGTAGAAACTGATCCAGGGTTTTCCCTTCCGATGTTCGCGCCAGGATCTGCCTGAAGATCTCCTGGAAGAACTCCTTCACCACCGACTCGTAGAGATACTCTTTGGAATGAAAGTGGTAATAGATCATCGCCTTATTGACGCCCGCGGTTTTCGCGATCCGCTCCACCCGTGCGCCCGCCAGACCATGTTCGGCGAACTCCGATCTGGCGGTGTCGATGATCTTCTGTCGGGTTCCGGTTTCGTCCGGGATTGATGTTTGTTCAGTTCTCATGTTTATGTCTTACTAACCAAACGGTTAAACTAACCTTTCAGTTTAACTAATCGGTTAGTTAGACACAAAAGTCAAGCGATTTGTTCCAAAGATTTTTTCCCAGAAAGCCAGTTTCCAGGTAACATATTGTTATGCAAGATGTTATCTGCATGTCCGTGGAGACCGGGCATTTGGGCTCGGGGGTGGAAGATTGAAGTTGCGATTGTTGGTGCAATAGTCTATGCTCACGGACACAATCAGGTTTGGCCGCAAAGGGGATATAATGTTCGGGATGTCTCGTCTCTTGGTCCCACTCATTTGCCTGGTGGCGCTGGCGACTACGGCGGCCGCTCAAAGCGACACCAAGTTCATCCGTGAGACCCAGTATTCCTCAGGGGAGAACAATCATCTCTGCTTGATCTGGTGGATCCCCGGCGAATACTGGGTTTACAGCGCCGCGACTAAGGACTCCGCCACCCAAGCGTCATTGCGCTTAATAGCCGAGACGCTCGAACCTTACGTTGTGGTCGCCGCGGCGTATGGGGCGATGGGCGAGTTCGCGTCTGTCTCGTACTCGACAGACGAAGAGCTGTTCGCGAATATCTCGTTGCGTGATATTCACGGACGGACTCATTTGCCGCTATCTCCGGACAAAGTTGATGGAGAAGCGGCCAATTTTCTCGCGATGATGAAGCCTGTCTTCTCCGGGATGATTGGCCCGCTCGGAAAGAATCTCAATTTCTACCTATGGCCGGCTACGATCGACTCGCTGCGCCTTGCCGACCCAATGGCGGACGGTTCTTTATCGGTAAAGCTCTTTTCCGATTCTCTGCGGGTACGGCTGCCGTTGAATGCACTGTTGCCTGAACAGATCTGTACCAAATGCGGTGAGAGATCAGAAGGTGCCTGGGACTTCTGCCCCTGGTGCGGCAATCACCTGAAAAAGAAAAAATAGGTCCCTCTTCCACCAATCAGGTTTTGTCGGAGAGTCCTGGGGGAACCCCCCTCTGTTGCGTCGCTAAGACTCTGACCGGTTTGCGGTTACCCTCCGGCTGCCGACCTCACCAACCTCAACTTCTCCTATCCAACTGCCGATATAAGAGATAATGATTCTTCAATAAGGGACTGAGCTCGTCCTAACGCAATCCCAAGGAGGGAGATCATGCACGAACACGAGCGGAAACTACGTCCGGCGATCGCGGCGATCGTTTTTGTCTGCTTCTTTATGCCGTTTCTCAAAGTAAGTTGCGGCGGACAACCGATCCTGTCGGTCACCGGATTTGACCTGGCGACTGGCAAGGATGTCCAGCCAACTGATCCCTTCGCGTCGCTCAAAAACGCTGGCTTCCAACCTGACCCCAGCGGCCGCACGAACGCGATCCCTGATTCGGTTTGGGCCAAGACACCTATGGCGCAATACGGCGGCGTGGACCAATCAAATCAACCAGGTTCGACGGTTGACTTCGCGCCGACCGATCCATACAGCGAACCTGATCCGTTCGGCCAGATGCAGGGGATGGATGGAGATGTAAAGGCCGAACCGGTCGCGGCTGGCGCGATGGGACTCGCGGCTATCGCGCTGCTGGCGTCGCTCGCGACCGGCAGATTTCCCAAGATCATCGTGACTGTCGCGGCTTCGGTCTGCGCGGTTTGTCTGTTTATTCTGAAATCTAAGTCAACCGGCGACATTCCGCCCGAGGCGGCGGCGATCCTGGCGGTCGAATGGACCACCGCGTTCTGGGTATCGTGCATCGGATCGTTGGCCCTGGCGGCCTATACCTTCCATCTGCTGACCCAGCGCGACAGCGACCGGGAGCGCCCCAAGCTGGTGATCCAGGCGTACGAGCCGGCAGAAAAAAAGAGTCCACAGGAAAGAGTTCCTCAGCAATAGTTACGTAGGGCAGGATCCCTGACCCGACAGGGGCAGAGTGATCCTGC
>JAMPYH010000093.1 GCA_023700785.1 Candidatus Zixiibacteriota bacterium | reverse complement strand
CCGCAACTTACCCAGTACGAGGAGTACAATTTCGACCTGGCGACCGCGCGACGGGAGCTCAACCGGCATTTTGGCACGGTCACGCTCGAGTCATTCGGAGTGGATCACGCCGCGCTGGCGATAACCGCCGCGGGGGCGATCCTTCGATATCTGAAAGAAAATCACCGCGAGCAGTTGTCGCACATCACCCGCCTTGTACGCTACGACGATTCCGAGTTCATGCCGCTGGACTACAGCACCGTGCGTAATCTCGAACTGATTAGAAACACCGCCAATGCCACCGAAGAAAACTCCCTGCTGGCGGTGATGAATCTCTGCCATACCGACGCCGGCAAGCGACATCTCAAAGAGAATGTGCTACGCCCGTTCCGCTCCAAAGCGCGTATCGAACAGCGCCAGTCCGGTGTGTCCGAACTTGTCAAGAACCGTGATCTCTGCTATGAGATCCGTCAGTTGACCAAGGTGCTTCCCGATCTGGAGCGCCTCGGCGGACGGCTCGGGATCGGCAAACTGAACCCTCGCCAGATGGGCTCGATCGGCTCCGCGCTGGCCATCGGCGAGCAGTTACGAATATCGTTGGTGAAGGCGCGCTCGGCACATCTGACGGCCATCGGCCGCTCTCTACCGGAGACATCGCATCTCAGCCGGAAGATCTCTGAAGCGCTTGTCGACGAACCGCCGCTGTCGTCGCTCAAGGGAGGGATCTTCAAGCGCGGTTTCGCCGGGCCGCTGGATGATCTGAATGATTCCATCAAGGATGCCCGCCTGTATATCGGATCTCTTCAGAGGGTCGAAAGGGAACGGACCGGCATAGCCACGCTCAAAGTCGGATATAATCAAGTTTTCGGGTACTACATCGAGGTCACCAAGGCGAATTCTTCCATGGTGCCGCCAGAGTATATCCGCAAACAGACGCTGGTCAACGCGGAGCGATATATCACGCCCGAGTTGAAAGTGAAAGAGGAATTGATCCTCGCCGCAGAGGAAAAGATCACCAAACTCGAACTTGAGCTCTACCAGGAGCTCATAATCTTCCTCAATGACTCTATAACGGACATCCAGCAAACCGCGGAACTGCTTGCCGAGATCGATCTGGTCTCGTCGCTGGCCGATCTGGCCGTTACCCGGGGTTATTGTTGCCCGGAGATATTTGACGACGACCGGCTGGTCATCACCAACGGCCGCCACCCGGTCATCGAGTCGGTGCTACCCCCCGGCTCCTTTGTCGCCAACGACCTTGATTCTTCGGTTGAGAATAATCGGATGATCATCCTGACCGGACCGAATATGTCCGGCAAATCAACGTACCTCAGACAGATCGGACTAATAGTGATCATGGCCCAGATCGGATCCTGGGTGCCGGCGGACAAGGTTCACCTCGGACTGGTGGATAGGGTTTTCACCCGCGTCGGCGCGCTGGATAATCTCGCGCGCGGGCAATCCACGTTTCTTGTGGAGATGATCGAGACGGCGAACATCGTCCATAACGCCACCGAGCGATCGCTGGTGCTTCTGGATGAGGTCGGCCGGGGGACCTCGACCTTTGACGGCCTCTCTGTTGCCTGGTCGGTGGTGGAGTATTTGAATGAACAGCGCAAAGCGCGTACGGTCTTTGCCACCCACTATCACGAACTGACGGGGATGGCGGAGATCTACCCAACTGTGCACAATTATCAGGTGGCGGTCAAGAAATGGGAAGACCGAGTGGTCTTTCTCCACAAGATCATCCCTGGTGGCTGCGATGATTCGTATGGGATCGAAGTCGCCAAACTGGCTGGTTTACCCAGGCAGACAATTCAGCGTGCCAAGTCGGTTCTTCGATTATTGGAATCCGGCAAATTCACCCAGAGCGAACTGGGACGGTCGCTCTACAAAGAAAAAGTCCAGCCGACGCTGTTTGACCAACAGCCATCGGAGCTTGAGACCAGGCTCAAGGAACTTGACCTGAATATGCTTTCGCCGGTGCAGGCGTTTGATCTTCTGCGGAAGTTGAAGGAAGAATTGTCATGACTACGACTCCCGTCATACGGCCGGTCATTCGACCGCTGCCCGAACGGTTGATCAACAAGATCGCCGCGGGAGAAGTTGTCGAGCGTCCGGCGGCGGTGGTCAAAGAGCTGGTGGAGAACGCGCTTGATGCCGGCGCCACACGCGTTGATATCATCATCGAGCAATCCGGCTCCAGGCTGATCAAGATCATCGACAACGGCTGGGGAATACCCGACGATCAGATCGAGATAGCGTTCTCACGTCATGCGACTTCAAAATTGTCCGGGTTGGCGGATCTCGAGAGGATCCTTTCGTACGGCTTTCGCGGTGAAGCATTGCCGTCGATTGCTTCGGTCTCCCGCACGCGGATGGTGTCGCGAACGGCGGAGTCCGATGTCGCCACCGAGATCATCTTCGAGGGAGGTGTGCTGCAATCCCGGAAGCCGATCGCGTCGCCGGTCGGCACGACCATCGAAGTAGCCGACTTGTTTTTTAACACACCGGCTCGCCGTAAGTTCATGAAAGCGGAATCAACCGAGGCGCGCTATCTCTCCCGGACCGCCACCGCGCTGGCGTTGGCGCGATGCGATGTCGCGTTCTCGTACACGCTCAATGGCCGCCAGATATTCAACGCCCCGTCAGGAAGTGTGAAAGATCGCGTCGCCGCTTTGCTTGGCTATGGCAGACAACTGCTCGAACTGCGAGGGGAAAGCGCGGTCGTTCGAGTCGGCGGATATATCGGCAAGCCGGATCAGGCGACCAACAATCGCTGGGGGCATTACATTTTTATCAACGGGCGGTATATCCACTCGACAACATTCTCGCACGCGCTTTCCGCGGGGTTTGGCGAGATGCTCCCAAAGGGGCTTTATCCTGTCGGAGCGCTGCTTCTCGAAGTTGACCCGACCGAAGTGGATGTCAATGTACACCCGGCCAAGACTGAGGTCCGGCTCTCCAAAGAGCGTGAGATATATGAAGCTATTCTTCGGGCGGTGAGGGAAGCGACCCGGCAGGATGGAGTGATCCCGATATTTCAGGCGGGCGTTAGTACCCGTGCCCCTGAATCCGGGCAAGGAAAGCGTGGCGGTTTTGAACCGCCGGGGAGACAGGCGTACATCCCGGGGATCACATCCCACTCGATCAGCAATCATGAATTGCTGACGGAGCTCTACCGTCCTCCCACGGTCCCACCGCCCAACGGCGGCAACAAAGTTCTGCATGTGGACAGCGAGACCGGCGAGATCATCGAGAATGGGCCACCGGTAGCGGCGCCCGTTTCACAAACCGAGCAGTTCGCCGGACCATCGGAGGGTATCCGTTTGGTGGGCCGATTCTCCGATCTCTATCTGATCCTACAGGCCGGTGAGGATCTCTATATCGTCGATCAGCACACCGCCCATGAACGAGTGTTGTACGAAGATATGCTTCAACGGGTCGATCAGCATTCGATCGTCGGACAGCAGCTGTTACTTCCAGTGCAGTTTGAATTGAGTCCGGAGCAGTTTGCGCTTTTTGGCGAGGCGGTGGCGCTGATCAATCAGTCGGGCTTTACTGTCGCGCCGTTTGGCGGGAGAATGGTCTCCATCGAGGCGGTCCCGTTGATCCTCTCCCGTAGATCTCCGGAGCGGGTCTTGACCAGGATCCTCGATGACATTGGTTCACTTACCAAGGGTGGCTATGATCTAAAGAAAGCGATCGCGCAGTCAATGGCGTGTCGCGCGGCGGTGATGGCGGGTGATAGATTATCCGACGAGGAAGCGACCGGGCTGCTCCAGCGCTTACTCCAGTGCGAGAACAAATACAGCTGTCCGCACGGTCGTCCGACATTCATCAAGATCAACCGGAGCGACCTTGATCGCCAGTTTGGGCGCTGCTGAAGCGCGACCGATCCCGATCATCTGCGGGCCGACCGCGTCGGGAAAAACCTCTGTGGCGCTCGAACTGGCGTCACACGCGCCAATAGAGATCGTTTCCGCTGATTCCCGTCAATTGGTACGTCATCTTGACATCGGCACCGCCAAACCGACCGCTGCCGAGCGGGCTCGCGTTCCGTTCCACTTGATCGATATTATCGAGCCGGGAGAACGATACAGCGCCTTTCGCTTCATCAACGACGCCACACGCGTTATCAAAGAAATTTTGAAGCGCGGGCATCAGCCGATGTTGGTTGGCGGTACCGGGCTGTATCTTCGCGCCCTGACCGATGGTGTGGTTGAGATCGAACAGGGGGATATGCTGATCCGGCAGGAGCTGGAACGGCAGATGGATGAACTTGGTCCCGAGGCTCTGCATGCTCGACTTAAAGAGATCGACCCCCTGGAAGCTTCGAAGATCCACCCGAACAACCGTGTCCGAGTGATGCGCGCGCTGGAGATATTCCACCTGACCGGAAAATCCAAGTCTGAAGTGACGGCTACGGGAAGCTACCGGAAGTCAGACTTCCAGTTTGAGTACCACTGTATCCTGCCGGAGAGGGCGAAACTCTACCAACGAATCAACGAGCGGGTTGATGAGATGCTGCAACTGGGGTGGGTGGCGGAGACAGAAGGGATGGCGGCACAAGGAATGGCCGATCAGGTGAGGCTGGCCAACATCATCGGATACAATGAACTTTTGAACTATATCGAAGGTCTGATTAGTCTGGAGGAAGCGGTCAGTAGTATCAAGCAGAGCACCCGCCGGTATGCCAAGCGACAGGTGACTTGGTTTACGCGGCAGGGAAACTGCAAGTATTATAGTGCGGCACAAGAAGTTATTACGGTTTTGGGACGACGGTGATTTTTTAGTTGCCAGGCTAACGGCTAAGCCGTTCTTTCCGTATCAGTTAGATGACAACGGGTTAGCGTATTTTCCGTCAAGCGGTCGCCGCTTGGAGCCGATAATAAGGAGTAGGCATCTAAAACCCAACACTGCTACAGGACTATTTGTTGATGTTTGACAAGAAGCCATCTGTTCTATTGTGTCTTACCTGGCTATTGCCAACCTGCATGCTGATGCTGGTTTCGATGGTTGGTTGCTCCAGTGGACGCGCCGGCGCCGATCCAGGGCGCTATGGCGGCGAGACGAAACGTCAGTCGCCCACTTCTACCGACACTTCCCAAAAGACTTCCGCCACCACCGACAATGAGCCGGCTGATAATTCTCCGGTCGATGATACTCTTGCCGCGGATTTTGAGGTAGCTGAGTTTGATGAATCCGGAGACCCTGTCGCCCCGACCAATCAGTCGGCGGAATCGGACGGAGTTTCCAATTATGGACCGGACTCGGAGCAGTTCTGGGACGCTATCCAGCGAGCCGAGGAATACTACACCATGGGGACGCTGGCCAACCGTGAAAGCAGTTGGGAAGAAGCGCTTTATTATTTCGAAAAATCCCTCGGTATTTTGGCCGACCTTGATTTTGTCACCGACGAACAACTGACGCCCGAAGCGGTCAAGTATTCCACGCTGGTGGACAACGTCATCACAGATTACCGCGCCGCGCTTCGTTCGCTGGGACGCCTTGACGACGAAGCCGCGCCATCGGCGATCATCGAACGGTTCGGCGATATTGAGGATCGCATTAAGCAGGACTCGATGATCGTTTACCAAGGGGAGACCCCTGCGGTCAAATACGATCTGCCGGTGGTGATGAACGACCGGGTCAAAAAGTCGATCGTCTATTTCCAGCGGGTCGCCGACCAGGCGTTTCACCGCTATCTGACGCGCTCCAAGAAGTACGACAAGCTTTTCAAGTCGATCTTGAGCGAATACGGCCTGCCGCACGACCTGGTGTATCTCTGCCTGGTCGAGTCGGGTTACAACCCGCACGCCTATTCGTACGCGCGCGCCATGGGACTCTGGCAGTTCATCGCTTCTACCGGCAAGATATACGGCCTTCAGCGGAACTGGTGGATCGACGAGCGGAAGGATCCGGTCAAGGCGACGCATGCCGCGGCGCGGTTCCTTAAAGATCTCTACACCAAGTTTGGCTCGTGGGATCTGGCCATGGCCGCCTACAACGGCGGGCCGGGTCGAGTCGAACGGACCATGAAAGCTCAGCGTACCGACGATTTCTGGAAACTTCGCCTGCGACAGCAAACAATGGATTATGTGCCGCTCATTTTCGCGGCGACCTATATCGCTAAAGAGCCCGAAAAGTACGGTTTTGTGAATATCCAGTTTGAGCCGGAGATCGTCTGGGACGAAGTGAAGATCGATCGCCCGCTCGAATTAAAGACCGTCGCTGAAGCGCTGAATTGTTCGGTCGAGGAGATGAAGACACTCAACCCCGAGTTGTTGCGCAGTGTCACCCCTCCCAATACGCGCGACTATTCGCTGAAGATCCCGAAGGGGTCGCGGAACAAGTTCCTTCAGGCGTACGAATCGATGGAGTCCGCAAAGACGGCTACCTGGGCTCGCCACAAAGTGAAGCGGAAAGAGACCCTCGCCAAGATCGCCAATCGCTATGGCGTTTCGCAGTATGCGATCCTCGAAGCGAACAACCTCTCCAAAGGGGCCAACCTCAAAAGCGGCACTGAGTTGATCATTCCGGTGCCGGCCGGTCGAACAGCGTCGCGCGGAAATTCCTCGTCAGGCGGTGTTCGTCGGGAGTACCAAGCGGCCAATGGCATGTACAGTGTCCGCTCCGGCGACACCATGTGGGATATCGCCAAAGCGTTTGGTTGCACCACCGATGAACTGCGCCGCCTCAACGCTCTGGGAGCGACCTCGCACCTTCAGATCGGGCAGAAGCTAAAACTGCCGTCGTATGTCGCCACCGATCCGGAGATTGAATCGGCCGCGGTAAGTTTGCCGAAACCGCAGAAAGCGTCCAAGTCGGCCTCTTCGACCAAGAGTACGAATCCGAAAGTCTATGTGGTGAAAAGAGGAGACACGATCTCCGAAGTAGCCAAGCGATTTGGCACCACTACAAGCAAGATCCGCAAGATGAACAGCATGGGAAAAAGCTCCCGTATTTATGTCGGCCAGCAGCTGCGTGTCGCGGAAGGCGGCGCCTCGGAAACCGAGTTTATCGTCTATCAGGTGCGTCGCGGTGACACTCTTGGCCGCATCGCTGAAAAATACAAGACCTCCGTCTCAAAGATCATGGCGGATAATAATTCGATCGACCCGATGTCGCTCCAGGTCGGCGATCGGATCAAGATCTACATGGAGTAACGGGCACAAGAGATGGCACGACGTCGCGACGTGATCATTGGCGTGATCATTGCCCTGGGCGGGATGATGGCGCTGGGGCTGTTTGGGATGATGCTGTTCGGCATGGCCGCGGGGACGTCCGGCGGATTGCAGTTTGGGGGAATAAGCGGAAACTCCATCGGCGTGGTTGAAGTGTATGGGGTCATCGATGACGAATTGGCCCGACAGGTGATACGCCAGATCGAACGGTTTATCGACAATGGCTCAATCCAGGCAATAGTCATTCACGTCAATTCTCCCGGCGGCGGCGTAGCGCCGTCACAGGAGATCTACGACGCCATTCATCGAGCGAGAGAGGATAAACCGGTAGTGGTCTCGATGGCCTCTGTAGCGGCATCGGGCGGCTATTACATAGCTTGTGCCGGCGACCGGATCATGGCGAATCCCGGCACTCTGACCGGTTCGATAGGCGTCATCTTTCAATTTCACACCTTCCAGGACCTAATGGGCAAGATCGGGGTCGGGACCGAGACAGTAAAGTCCGGCGAACTTAAAGATGTTGGCTCGTACGCCCGCCCGATGTCTGACAAAGAGCGCGAGATGCTCAACTCGGTGGTCCAGTCGACCTACGAGCAATTTGTTGAAGTGGTCGCCGAGGGCCGGAGCAAGGAGAAGACGGAGATTTATCCGTTGGCGGATGGCTCAGTTTATACCGGCTTGCAGGCCTACAACTTAGGTCTGGTTGACACGCTTGGGGGGCTTCATGAGGCAGTCTATCTGGCGGCCGAGTTGGCGGAAATGACTGGGGAACCAAAGGTTGTGAGGCCGGCCAAACGGGAGCAGGTCACGATCTTTGATCTGCTTGGCCAGACCCTCTCAAAGGTCAATACGGCAGTGGACCAGAAGCTGGCTGGGCCCAGCCTGCTCTATCTGTATCAGTAAGTTAGCCGGACAATTTCTGGCTTACTGGCCAAAAAAAAGATAGACATTTCGCCATTTTTCCCTTTTTTTCCCAAAAGAGAGTATTATCTTCCAGCGCCCCAAACGTTTATGGAATTGACTCGCTGGGGCAGGCTGGACGCCATCAGGAGAAGACCAGTAATGACAAACAGATACGTTACCCATAACCGTCGAGGGAGGACGCTGTGACGAAAGCGGACCTAGTCGAAAAAGTGGCTGAGAAAACTGGCCTGACACGCACGGATGTGGCCGTAGTTGTTGATTCGTTTCTTGATACGGTGAAGAAGTCGGTCGAGAATGGTCACAACATCGAGATTCGCGGCTTCGGAACCTTCAAGATCAAGTTGCGCAAAGCTCGCAAAGCTCGCAATCCACGCACTGGTGACGTAGTACCTGTGCCGGATCGGAAGGTGCCGGTCTTTAAGCCGTCGAACGAATTTAAGAACATGATCACTAAACTGTCACTGTAACTCTTTGCAACGCTGGATGGAGGATGAATGCCCTGCGGAAGAAAGCGGAAACGGCATAAAATCAATACGCATAAGCGCAAAAAACGTAGACGCGCTGATCGCCACAAAAAGAAACTTCGCTAAGTGATATGCCGGAAGATCTTCCCTACTGAATGGGGAAGGGGTTTCCCGCTGAAGTGGACTTCCGTTGACAAGTTGAGTTGAACCAACTCAACAATATCGATGCAAGGGCAACAACCACAACAGCTTCACAATTAGATTCGAAGTCACAATGCCCACTCGAGAGAGTGGGCATTTTTATTGATATAGTGAAGACATGATGAACT
>JAMPYH010000092.1 GCA_023700785.1 Candidatus Zixiibacteriota bacterium | reverse complement strand
ACGACACGCGCGGGGATCGGAGGTTTTTCCTGATAGATCTTGATTCCAGCCCATCCCAACACCGCGAAGGAGAGGATGATGACGCTCCAGAAGCCGATCCATAACTTTCTCATCGCATTCTTCCTTTACTCTTCGTTACTCTTAGTCCCGGTTAGTGTTTGTGATGACTGCAGCCGCAGGAAGCAGCCGCGGCGATCTTCTCTGTGGAGACGCCGTACTTGGTGGCCAGTGCTTCCGCCATCGCGAGAAACTTCTCATGCGTCCCGGCGCCCATGTGATCGGTCTCAACCAGATCGAACTGTTTCAGCAGGACCGCCTGCTCTTCCTCGTTCATCACCCGAGCCGCCATCGGGAACAGGATATTATCTTCCTTTTGAATGTGCGAGCGCAATAGAAACACGTAGCCATGCGCGTTTTCGGTGAATGTTCGGATCGCGGAAGAATCCCCTTGGGCGGCAAGTTCGATCTGCCCGGCCATCCCGCGCACAAACTGCCGACCCTGCTCATGCTCGTTAAGCATTACGCCGATCGGACCATGCTCGGCCGGGATCCCCTTCGCTTCCATCGCCGGAAAGAGCTGACCCTCTTCTTTGCCGTGGTGGCACTGGTCGGCGAAGGTGCGAATGAAACTGACCGCGTTCTGGGCGTCTTCTTTGTTTAACTTGTGGTTGGATTCAGCATCCTGGCAAATTCGCTCCAGGACGGTAAGCATCGTTTCGATAACGCGATGCTCGATTGACAGGATCTCTGTCGCTTTCATGGTAGCCTCCGTAGTATGTTGTTCTCGAATTATCTATCTAATCTCATGCGATTATCTGATTAATTCCCAAAAAAGAGGTCAGCTCGCGATCTCCACTCTTTTCTCGGCCAGATCTTCGAGCGTCGTCTCTTTGAGGAACGAAAGATATTCCTCGCGCACTTTCTTCCATCGACTATGGACAGCGCACGGATTATCCGGCGTGCAACTTCCCCGCCCCATAAAACACCCGGACCACCGGCTGACTTTGTCGATCGGCTCGATGATATCATAGAGGGAGATCTGGTTTGGCTTGCGAGCCAGGCGGAATCCCCCGCCGAAGCCCTTTTGCGATTCAAGCAGACCTTCGCCCGTAAGTGTATTGAGCAGTTTGCCGAGATAGTTCTGCGGCGCGCCGATCTCTTTGGCGATATGGGCAGTCCCGGCGAACTCCCCTTGTTTCAGGTGAGCCATCATCGTGAGCGCCAAGGCGGCATGTACACCAGTCTTTGAAATCATCATAAACCTCTAATCGCATGAGAATATGATATTACATGTCGGAAGGTCAAGGGTTTTTTTGAGTGTTTTCGAACTATGGTGACGTTACAATACGGTAATCGATTAACCGATAATCACTTATAATGCGTTACGGATTCTCGTTATATCTTGATTTTGAGGGCAATGGCCGAAGCGAATATGTCGGAAAGGGTGTTCCAGAGCCGCGCGGCGATGGCGATTCCCGCCGCCGCCGGTCCAAGATAGGGGGTCAGAACAGCGATCATCACCAGCTCTCTTGCCCCCAGTCCGCCGGGTGTAAAGATCGCCAGATAGCCGATCTGGTACGAAAGAATGAACGCGCCAATGGCCACCAGCAGCGGCAATTCCGGATTCGGCGTAACCGCGTGCACAAAGACATAAAACGCTAGCCCATAGCAGAGCCAGGCGAAGAAGTATCCGAAATAAACCAGCGCCGCGCCGGAGATCGAGAGATGAAAGTGAATAGCCTCGCGCTTGATCAACCGCAGACCAAAATTGGCGAGAGCGAGCGAACGATTCGGCATGATCAACAACATCAGCGAGATCGCGAACGTCACCGCCATCCCCAGATAAAGCGCGGCGCCGAGATATTGGCGAAGCTCCGGCGATAGCATATCCGGATAGACCCACGTCGAGAGTATCACCGCGACAAACGATGGCGGCATGCCGAAAAGCAGCGCCAGGCCCCACGACGCTACGGCCACCGAATCCGGGATCTTCATCTGTTTGGCGACATAGACCATCCCGAAGATCGGCCAGATGCGGCCGGGGATATATCGTCCGAGATTGGCGATATAGGCGATCTTGAATCCGTGGCGCAACGGGACATCACGACCGAAGCCGCGCATCAACCAGCACCAATCCTGCGAGAAGAACGCGAACGCGAAAATATGCAGCGCGACCGACAGCAGTATCAGCCACCAGTTGATCTGCCAGTCGTAGTTGACCACTTCCTGCCAGTTCTTGGCGATCTCGCGCCCCGCGAAATAAACCACCAGAACGGTCAGCAGAAACTTGACCAGGTGAATGATCCACTTTCGAGTCGGAGGCTGCCCGGGAGAAACGGCGGAGGTAAATTCGCTGTGGGTCACGCGTGCTTTCTACTGGATATAGGCGCGAGCATCCTGCGCTCGAATGAACCGTACCCGGGCATTCTCGGCTTTGGCCAGCGCCAGCAAGGACGCGATATTTTGTTCCATAAACTCGAGCGAATAGAGCGGATGTCGGTTTTCGATCAGTTCATCGGCGTGCAGATACGTATTAAACACGACATGTCCCCGGGTCTTCAGGTCTCTCCTGACCTGCGCCAGCATCGGCGTGAAATAACTGGAACGTCCGGTGATATTGATCAAAAAGGTCGGCCGTTTGATACTGTACCATACCTGACACAGATTTTTCATCTTGCGCGCCAGTTGCAGGCCGGCGCCGATCCCCCAAAAGAGTGAATGGGAGACATAAACCGGAACTTCGAGGAGAGTGAACGCCTTTTCGTGGGTGCCGGCCTCGCGTCGATAATCGGACTCCGCGGGCAAATACGGTCGATCCGGTGAGAGCGACCAGTCGAAGAAATTAGATGAACGGACCAGCTTATGTCGCGGCAGGATCTTGAGCCCCGGGATCGCGCTGTATTCAACTTCGATCCCCAGCTCCTGCATCGTGCGGTACGTTTCGTTGTTGTGATACCCCCAGCCCATCCGGACAGTGCGCGGTTTGCCGGGGAAGATCGCCCGGTAGGCGGCGTGTGCTTCTCGAAGCATGGTGACCTGAAAGTCGCGATCCCAGTACTCCTGATACCAGATTTTCGGTTCGTCATCAAACTTCCAGAAATGCGGATGCCAGGAAAGCTCATCGCCGGAGGCTTCGAGCTGCGACAGAAGATCTTTGTGGGTCCGCAATACCCAGTCGAATCCGCCATGCAAGACATTGACCTGATGGTCGGCGCGAAGGCACCAGGAGAAGACAGGTGAGCGACCGTCACTATCTATCAGTCGGCCAAGCCGTTCCTTGGCGCGTGGGATCCCCTCGAGCATCCCCCGCCAGACCAGCCGGTCGTCGGGCAGTTTGCCGACAAAGGCTTCCCGGTCCGGATCGGTATCGCACCCTATGATTATCGTCAGTTCTTTGGTCATAGTAGCTCCGGTTGGAGCCCAAAACATACCGCAATTCCCCCTGCTCTGCAACCGGTTTGGCGACATAATCAGCCATCGTACGGATATAAGCCTTGACAGGTCAGTCCATGTTATGTAATATAGAGTGGTCAGGGAGCTCCGCTCTCTTCCGGGGAGCACGACTGTCGCGGACACGCCGTCTTCTCTAGTCGAGCAGGCGCACTTCTTCCTTTGGTCATGTCAAACGACGGGCAGGCGTGACCACCTGCCTTACATATCAGACACATTCTACGCACGGAGGGATTCTCATGCGACGGATCATCTGGCTCGCGGCAGTTCTTTGGGCAGTTCCTGTCCTGGCAATAGCTGGCCAAGGCGAAGTGTCGATCGATGCGGTCAGCACGTGGGTGAACGATTACGCGATTCGCGCGGATATGCCCGCGCGCTTTGTTATTCGGATCAATAACACGACTGGCGAGAAGTGCGACCTCTCGATAGGCTTTAAGGTATCGAGCCCGGACGGCGCGATCTGGTACAGCACGCTGATCGATTCGGCCGGGCCGAATGTCAATTTTGAGAACGCGTTCATTAAGTATTTCGACATTGTTTATGCTAATTGGTCTGGGCCGACAATGGGTGGTGACGGCACCAACCCTGACACGGTCGGCATTCTAGGCGCCGGTATGCCCAGCAAAACCACCAAGCGACTTCCGGTTGACTACAACGATACATCACTGGCGATCGTAATAGACCTTCACGACAATCTCTCGGTCGGCAAACAGATCTGCATCGATTCATGTTTCTGGGGAGTGGGAGGGACCTGGCGCTGGGTTGGCGCGTCGCTGACAGACTACACACCGACCTTTACCGGACTTCCCGGGCAACCGTATAGCGACGGTGAGTTTGAGCGATTCGGCTCGGGGTATTGCTTTACCCTGGTATCCGGAACTCCGCCAGATTCCGGCGATGTCATTCGCGTTCCGGCGGATTACGCGACCATCCAGGAGGCGATCAACGCGGCTTCGGAAGGAGACTCCATCCTGGTCTCCCCTGGCTCCTACAGTGGTCCGCTGGCGCTATCGGGGAAGTCGGTCACGCTCGTCTCAACGCATGGTCCGAAGGTGACAACAATCACCGGACCCGATAACACAAATCTAATGACAATCTCGGGCCCGGCGACATCAGCGTCGATCATCGAGGGATTTCGGTTTAATGGCGGCCTGAGCGCGATCTGGTGTCGGGACGCCGGCCCGATGATACGCCGCAATCTGTTCATCCAGCAGCGTCAGGGGGACTGGGCGGCGATCGCTCTGGGAGGTGAAACCGGTTATGTCGGGAACTCGCCGGCTCGCATCATCAATAACACGATCGTGGGTTGTTTCGGCGGCGGGATATCGTCATTCTCGACCTCCGCGCCGACCATCATGAATAATATCATCGCCGGGAATGAGAAGTATGGTATCCATATCGATGGCGGCCGACCGAACGATGTCTCCTTTAACGATGTCTATGCCAGCCCGGTGCTCTACTACAATGTATCCGAACCCGGGCCGGGTCACATGAATGCCAACCCGATATTGAACCCGATCACGTGGGAACTGCAGGAAGGGTCACCGTGTATTAATGCCGGCAATCCTGACTCCATGTATGCCGACCCGAACGGTTCACGCAACGATATGGGAGCGATCCCCTTCGGCGGCGACGTGGAACCACCGTTGATCGACACACTGCTCGTGCCAGGTGAGTTCGCGAGCATTCAGCAGGCGATCGACGCCTCTTCCAATAGCAATCTCATCCTTGTCTCCCCCGGCCAGTATGGCCCGTTCAATTTTAACGGCAAGCTGGTGACGGTGAGATCAACTGACGGCCCTCTGGCTACAGTCATTACATCGATGACCACGTCGTTCGGCGATGCCGCGATCCCATCCGCGCTGGTGACGTTCAATCACGGTGAGAACAGTTCCGCTCTGCTTGAAGGGTTCACCTTGCAAGGCGGGTGGATCGGGGTACTTTGTCTGGGGGCCGGTCCGACCATTCGAGGAAATCTGCTGGTCGGTCAGTTTGTCAATAATTGGGCGGCCATCTCCATCGCGGGGCCAAACTTTGAATTCAACGCCACCGAAGGCCCTGCTCCTGCGGTGATCGTGAACAATACTATCGTGGGAAGCAGTAACGGCGGCATTTCGACGTTCTCAACGGCGGCGCCGACAATCAAAAATAATATTATCGCGTTTAACGACGCCTATGGGATACACAAGCAGAGAGAAAGTCTGCCGCTGGATATTTCCTACAACGACATCTTCGGGAACCCAATTCCGGCGCACAATATCGTGGATCTGGGACTGGGGGCGCGCGCCGAGGATCCCCTGCTGAATCCGAACAAAACATTGATGCAGGGGTCTCCCTGCATCAATACCGGCGATCCCGATCCGATCTATAACGACGCGGATGGTTCGCGCAATGATATGGGCGCGATCCCGTATGGCGGAGACCTTCCGCCTATAGCTCTGCTCAACCTGATGCAATGGCGAGTAGAGGACGGCGGCAACGACCACTGGTACGCGGTGCTCCCGCAGAAACATTATTGGGTGGAAGCGGATCAGCTGGCGAAGACGTTCGCGAAAGACGGCATGACGGGTTACCTCGCGACCATCGGCTCGCCTCAGGAGAACCAATTCATCACTGATCAAGTGCTGGTTGGCGCGGATCAGGATAATCGTTTCGATAATTTCTTCATAGGCGCGCGAGACATCGGCCTGGTCTGGCAGTGGATCACCGGTGAGCCATTTACCTACACCAATTGGGCCGACTTCGAACCGAATAATGTCGGCATCGAGACCGCGCTCGCGATGTACGGCCATTATGATACCTATTCATATGCCACCCCCGGAACCTGGAACAACACGCTTCCGGATGGCACGGTCAACCAGTTGCATCGCTACTGGTCTGTCGTAGAGTTCGGCCCGATCGACACGACGTCGATCTCTGGTCCTTATCCGACCAACGAGTGGATCTCGCTCTACTGCAATTTGCCGACGCTTGATAATATCCCGCTTGCTCCGGGGACGATCATCACCGCGTACGACCCTCAGGGAGTGCTGTGCGGAAAAGCGGTCGTTAAACCGGACGGCTCGTATGGATTCCTGCTGGTCTATCGCGATGACCAGTACACCGATTTCGATGAAGGGGCAGAGCGGGGAGATAAGCTGAGTTTCAAGATCAACAACGAACCGGCGACCGTTACGCCGCCCGTCTTTTGGGGGAACAACGGCGACCAGATCCAGGCATGCGCGTTCGAACGGAATGCCTGCATAACGCTAAACCTGCATGAAGGCTGGAATCTTGTCTCCTGGAATGTCATCTATTCCGGAGCGACTCGGAACCTCTTCGCCCCGATCGTTGACGCGGTCGATTTCGTGCTGTCGTTCGATCAGGGAGGACTCGTCTGGGATCCGGACCTGGAGAGATACTCAACACTCATGAATGTCGATTTCCATCATGGCTACTGGGTGAAGATGCACCGCGACGCGGTACTCGAGGTCTGCGGTGATCCGATGCCGCCTACTGAAGCTATCCCAGTCTATCGAGGGTGGAATTTGGTGAGCTATTTGCCCGATCAATATCTGAATCCGCCGTCGGCGCTGGCTACCATCAGTAACGATCTCGAGGTAGCGGTTGGGTATGACATGGGGGCGAAGATCTTTCTACCGGACAATCCCGCGTTCAACACGCTTACCCACATGCGACCAGGGCTTGGCTACTGGCTCCGGATGCGGGAGGCGGCTATTTTGGATTACTTCTTCATGCCGCTCGCGGCGGAGGATCACGAGGGCAGCCTGGCTGGCGCGGCGATATCCGACGAGCCGCTTGGTTCCCGCGTCTGGATGTCGCTCTATGGCGAGAAGATCACACTCGATGATCAGCCGCTGGCGGAAAGCTCACGGCTTGAAGTTTATTCCGTCGAAAATCAACTGCTGGGAAGCGGGATCTACTCACGAGAGCTTCTCCGGTTTGTACCGGTCTATGGAGCCGATGGTGACGAAGCATCGGCCAAGTACGCCACGATGAATGAGGAGTTGACGCTGAAGGTCAACGGCGTCGAAATGACCGAGAAGATCGTGTGGACCGGCGACGGGACAGTCTATCGCCTGGAGGCGCTGACCAGCGGCAGCCTGCCGACAGCGTTCGCGCTGGGGCAGAATTATCCGAATCCGTTCAACCCGGCGACCACGATCACGTTCTCACTCCCGCATCGCGACAAGGTTCGATTGTCCGTCTATAATCTGCTGGGGCAGGAGATCAGCGTTTTGGCGGATGGCGTTTACGACGCCGGAACGCATAACGTCACCTGGAATGGCAGAGATTCCGGCGATGATCAAGTCCCGACAGGGTTGTACTTCTATCGACTTGAATCGACCGGTGTCACCCTGACACGGAAGATGATGCTTCTGAAGTAACTTGCATGTAGGCAGGTTTCACGAGACCGGCAGTCATTTGACTGCCGGTTATCGTTATCGGGGAAACTCTATTTCTTATCCCGCAACATCCGCTTGATCTCTTCCTCGCCGAGCGGGGAGCGATTTTTGATGCGCAGGCTTTCGGCCCATTCGTGAGCGAAATCTCGCTGGAGATAAAGATTGATACAGGCGGTGACGGTCATCGCGATAACCGCGCCGAGCGACGCCAGCGCCATATCTTTGTGCGCGTCCCATACATCCCCCTGCGTTCCAAGGTAGGCAACTCCCAGGTCTCCTCCGAAGAACTCGGCCGCCGCCCACTCGAACAGTTCAAAGAGCATCGAGGTTGACATGGTGACATCGAGCGGCAGAAAATATCCCCAGAATCCGCGCACCGCGGCGACCCGATGGAACATCTCGCGGATCGGGTAGGCCAGCAATAAGCCATAACAGAAATGGACCAGCCGGTCGAAGTGATTCCGCTCCCAGCCCAGGACGCTGTTGAAGGTCCGTCCAAAGACAGCGTTGAACCATTGGTCGTAGGGGACTTCGGCATACGTGTAGTGCGCGCCAACTTCGTGGAGACAGAGGAAGAGAAACAGCAGGGTATATGAGATCTTGGAGAACGGGAAGTTCTTCGCTGTCAGCGCGAGCGCGACGACCAGGATAACCGCCAACAGGTTCTCCAGCGCCCAGTCCTTGCGGTCATGCGGCGCGATGGCTAACGCGACCCAGAGGATCGCGAAAATCGCGCCGAGCAGCAGGAGATAACGGGTGTGCCCCCTCGTGCTTGATTCAGACATCGATCACTCCTGTAATGAAAGTGGACGGAACAACGCAAGGGTCGCCCCGCGGCGGGGATATTTCAACTAATTTTACGGGGAGCGGAGACCGGGTCTATCCATTCTGCCGGCCCGCTCAAAATAGAAAGGACGGCGGTGAGGCCGTCCTTTCCGGTCGTAGTCACTTGGGGAAGAGGAAGAGAGCGACTACTATCATGGTGTATCATGACAGCCGGCCGATGGTGTGACCGGCTGACATGCTT
>JAMPYH010000091.1 GCA_023700785.1 Candidatus Zixiibacteriota bacterium | reverse complement strand
CTGCTGGCAGTACTCCTCGTGACCTTTGCGTTCGGCCTGCTGATCAAGTTCTACCGGCCGGAAGTTTCAACCAAGGTCAACATAGCGGAATTCCCGCGATCCGTCGAAGGGTGGACAGCGCGGGACCTGCCGTTGTCGCAGAATGTATTGGACCTGCTTGATCCCGATGCTATCCTGATGGCCGATTACGTTAGCCCTGAGCAATTGTCCGTGGAACTGTTTTTTTCCTACTTCGCCTCTGAAAACACTTCGGGCGGACTGCATTCGCCGCGAAACTGTCTCCCCGGCTCAGGATGGGTGATCACTTCCTCGGAGCAAAGGGAACTGCGGATTGAGGGGCGCGCTATCCCCGCGACCCGCATGCGCATCAGGTTCGGCAATGAGACACGGATCGTCGATTTCTGGTATATCACGCGGCACGGCGAGACTTCCAACGACTATGCGCTCAAGTTCTACCAGATGCTCAGTGCGCTCACTTTGCGGCCGACCGACGTCGCGTTTGTACGCCTGATATCAAACGATCACCCGGATGCCATCGCGGCCCTGGAACGATTTGAGCAGACGATCACACCTGAGATCTACGCTCACCTGACGTTTGACTGAGTGCCATGAGTTCGTCAGCAAGTAACAGCGCCCCGCATTTACCGACGGGATTGAGTGAGTGGCCGCGCGTTTCAGTCATTCTGCCTATCCGCAATGAAGAGCGATTCATCGAACAGTCGCTTCACTACATTTTGGGACAGGACTACCCGCCTGCTCGTTTTGAGGTCCTTGTGATCGATGGCGAATCGACTGATCGAACACGGCAGATAGTTGAGAAGGTCGCGGCGAAACATGCCAATGTAAGGTTCCTCACTAACCCCCGGCGATTGTCCTCAGCGGCTCGCGCGATCGGCGCCAGAGAAGCGACCGGCGAGATCGTCACTTACGTGGATGGGCATGTGTACATCGATAATCCGCACGTACTCAAGTACACGGCCGCCCTGATGCATACTCAGAATGTGAGCGTGCTGAGCCGACCGCAGTTTCTGCATACTCCACATAACAGTCGGTTCCAGGACGCCGTTGCGTGGGCGCGTCGTTCGCTGCTTGGACACGGCCTCGATTCCACCATCTATATGGAGCAAGACGGTTTCGTTGAACCGGGGAGTTCGGGGGCGTCATATCGGCGCGAGGTGTTTGACCAGGTCGGAAATTTCGATGAGCGGTTTGACGCGTGCGAGGACGTAGAGTTTAACACTCGTGTCGCAAAAGCAGGTTTCCGCTCCTTTACATCTATGAAATTGGCGGTCTTCTATTATCCGCGCGAAACGGTAGGCGGCCTCTTTAGACAGACACGCCGGTATGGACAAGGACGGTGCCGCCTGGCCCGCAAGCATCCCTCAACTCTTGGTGTCGGTACGTTGGTCCCCTTTGCGCTGATTAGCTCTCCAGCGTTGATCGGCTTAGCCGGACTGATCCATGCCTCCTTGTGGTTGGTAGGAGGAGGTGTAATTGCGTTCTATCTGCTGTTGATCGTATTAACTTCAGTAGGCATTGCTGCCAAACGTGGGTGGAAGCACCTGCCGGCGTTACCGGCGATTTTTCTGGTAATTCATGTCGGCCTCGGATGGGGCTTTGGGGTAGAATTATGGCAAATAGCAACGGGAAAGGCTGTCAGCTTTGGCACGCGATGATCGGGTGCCGATCGTAAACTTGTGTCCCGCAAAATCATAGGAAGAACGCCAAGGGGCCGCGGTCATACTAAACTCCGTCGGCCAGGGAGTCGATAAGATTATCATGCGTAAATACTTATCATGTAGCTTAGTGCTTGCGCTCATGCTGATTCTCGTCGCGAGCGCCAATTCGCAAGAGACTGTGTATCCGGCTGGCGCGAACATCACCGTGAGATACAGCCTGAATCGGACCTCAATGAGTACCGCTGATACGTTGGTCGTGACTCGTACTTTTGTGAACAAAACTACTTATCCGGTCACTGGCCTATATTTTTCGGACAACTTTAGTTCGCAATATCGTGTTGTGACCCAAACTGTTACGGTAAATGGGGGGACGGTAGGCGTCACTTCAACGGGGCCCGATTACGGGCAGGTGACTACCGGGTTCAACAATTACCGCTGGATCATCGACTCGCCGGTAGCGGGAGAGAATCGCCACCGTACGATTGCCGCGGGCGATTCGGTTTCGTTAGTGGTGAAAATTGTATGTAGCACAGTTGGTACGTACGCTTTACCTTTGCACGCGACCGTAGGTTACGGCAATGGATCCGGGATATTCGCGCAGGCAAATGGAGCGACCATAACAGTCACATCAGCTTCAGATACGACCCCGCCTGCCGCGATCCTTGACCTGGGTGATATCGAGTCTTACAAGGCTCTGTGTCCGATCAGACGCGACCCTATGGTCTGGAAGGTGCGTGTAGATAATCTGGTCACAATTGGATGACTTTGATATCCAATAGGACGTGTGGCCACAGCGCGGAGGGATGCGGTGCGCAAACTGGCTTTGTTCGTGGTCGGCGTGGGCCTCTGGGGCTTGTCTCCGGTCATTTGCGCGTCTGAGGACGAAGTTGTCCCTGCCGGTCAATCGGTGACGGTTGAATATGTTCAAAGCGACACTATAGCCACTGTTGTCGACACTGTCGTAATCTCCCGACGGATCATCAATAGATCGAACCACCAGTTTGTGGGGCTCTATCTATCAGACAATTTGCCGACCGCGTTTGTGGTCCGCGGCTACCTGGCGACAGTGAACCGCTCGCCAGTCCCCACCCAGTATCAAGTACTTCCCGCAGGATCTGTGATCGCCGGTTACTCGGTACATCACTGGGTGTTTGACGCCCAGGATGGCTCTGCTATCGATCTGGTGCTCGCACCTGGCGATACACTGGAGTTGACAATCGCGATTACCTGCGCCAGTGCCGCGCAATTTGAACTTCCCCTGCACACGATGGTCTGTTACGGCGATGCCGTTGGCGGGCTATTCGCCGTTGGCGAACCTGCGTCAATCCTATTCAGTCTCGACACTGGCGGCGAAGATGATCAAGGCGGGGGAAATGATGATGAGGACGATGCAGGCAACGACCCGCTGCCCCGCGAATATCTCATCAGTTCCGCGTACCCCAATCCGTTCAATGGCGCGGTGACCATTAGGTACAGCGGCGCAAATATGACAATCGGCTCAATAGATCTGGACGTGTACAATCAACTGGGCCAACTGGTGTACCACGGGAGTCGCGATATTGATGCCGTCGACGGCTTGTGGGCATGGGAACCTGCCGCGGGAACGGGGTCAGGCGTTTACTTCTATCGACTGAGCTCCGGCACTTCGGCCAGCCGTGGAAAACTGATGCTGGTCAAGTGATCGTGCGTCCTGCCCGACACAGGTTATCGACCCGATGTACCTTCGGCTGAACTGGCCTGACCGTTTGCGCAATCCCTTGGTAGAAGGACAATCATGGCAAATATACTGGTAACCGGGGGAGCCGGCTTCATTGGATCCCATGTCGTGGAGAGGCTGCTTGAGTCGGGACACACTGTCACGGCGCTGGATAATTTCAATACGTTTTACGATCCTGCCATCAAGCGGAAAAATGTCGGGCGTCATCTTGACCATGTCAATTATCGACTGATCGAAGGCGACATTCGTGATGCCGAGGTCGTGTCGGCGGCTTTTAAACAGAGTGATTTCACCGAAATTATTCATTTGGCCGCCATGGCCGGCGTTCGACCGTCGATCAAAGATCCGGTACTGTATCAGGAAGTCAATCTGATCGGTACGATGAATCTGCTGGAGAACTGTCGGCGCTTTGGTGTCAGGCAAATGATCTTTGCGTCGTCTTCTTCCGTGTACGGAAACAACCCCAAGGTGCCGTTTAGCGAGTCCGATCCCGTTGACCATCCAATTTCCCCCTATGCTTCTACCAAGAAATCCGGCGAGTTGATGGTATATACCTATCACCACCTGTACGGAATCAAGTCTGCCTGTCTGCGCTTCTTTACGGTTTATGGACCGCGACAACGACCGGAGATGGCAATACATCATTTCACCGATAAGATCGCAAAAGGCGAGGAGATCCGAGTCTTTGGGACCGGACGCAGCCGACGGGACTATACGTTCATTGATGACATCGTTGCCGGTATTTTGGCCTGCCGAAAAGCCGAATATGGCTATGAGGTATTCAATCTTGGCCGCTCTGATACCATAGAACTGGAAGAGCTCGTACGAACCATAGAGCTGGCGCTTGGGAAGAAGGCGCGCGTAGTTCGCCTGGAGCATCAGGCCGGGGACGTCGAACAAACGTTTGCGGATATCACGAAAGCTCGCCAAATGTTGGGCTTTGACCCCAAAGTCTCCATTCAGGACGGCATCAGGATATTCGTGGAGTGGTATTTGTCCCGCGGGGGAGAGAAGTAACCGAAGTCGAACTACCTTCCTGGGTACACGCATGGCTGAAACTCCACGCACGATCATTACTACTAAAACGCTGCTTTATGCCGCGGTCATTCTGATCTCGGCGTTGTCGCCGTTCTTTCTCATCACCGAATTCTACTATGTCCCGTTCCTGCTGATCGCGGCAGTCTGTTTCGCCGGGTTGATCTTTTACAGTCCCATGCTTGGCCTGTATATTTACACCGTCTTTCTGTTGATACGACCCCAGGAATGGCTGGGCGTACTGTCGGCGATCCCGGTGCCGATGGAGCGGCCGATCGCCATATTGCTGCTCATCAGCGTCCTTTTGCACAAGCATGTTCGTCACTCGGTAAAGCTCAATTGGACCAGCATAGATAAAACGCTGATCATCTACATGGCGATGATCGCCTTTACCGTCGTGTTTTCCATCAACGTTGATGAATCCTGGGTCGAGTACCAGGATGCCCTGAAACTCGCGCTCCTGCACTTTATTGTCGGTGCGGTCATCGAGGATCGGAAACAATTGCGTTGGTACCTGATCTGGATCATAGCCCTCACGATCTTTTACTCGACGTACTCCGTGTATGGATACTATACCGGGCATCGTCAATACCGCATGGGGATATGGCGGGCGCTGGGGCCGGACAGCTCCTACGGCGCGCCAAACTCACTCGCGGCAACGCTGATCTGCTCTCTTCCATTTCTGTTCTATTTTTACAGCAGAGAACTGCGCGCCATTTATCGCTGGGTCCTCGTAGGCGGCATGGCGATCATGCTCTGGAATCTGATCCTGACCGGTTCTCGAACCGGCATGGGTGCGACTCTGGTGTTTTTTATTTTGGTAATGTGGCAGAGTAAGCACCGAGCGAGGAATTTTATAGTCAGTTCCGTCCTGTTGACCTGTATCTGGTTCATCATGCCCCAACAATACCAGGAGCGATTTATCAGTACCAAGGAGCTGACCCCGGTCGAAGATCGCACCGGGGCGTCGGCATCTGCGTCCAGCCGAATTGTCGGGATGAAGATCGGATTCAGGATGTTGGCCACAAGGCCATTGACCGGATACGGGCTCGGGAATTTTGGATGGGTCGCCGGCACTTATTTTGACCCAACATGGTGGATTCCGGCCCACAGTCTGATTGGCCAGCTCTGTGGCGAGGTAGGATTGGTGGGCATTATCGGCTTCATAACATGGATTGCCCTGCTAGTTTATCACCTCGCGAGACTGAGGCGAAAGTATGATTCACAGGACGACCCATTCATGTCCAATCTTGCCTTGTCTCTAAAGACACAACTCATTATCCTCCTTGTGCTTGGGCTTGGCGGTCATAACTTATTCCGGTACAGTTGGTTCGTGATCTCTGCTCTGACCGCATGTCTGCTGAAGATTGAGCGCTCTGAAAGAGCAGGAATAGTCAACGAGACGGCTGAAGGTCAAACTGTTTCGTTTGAGCCAAGTCCTGGCTCAACTCAATCAAGTCTATAGTCTTGGCAAAAGTAGCTCAGTTGCAGTATATTGGACTCGAACGTTCGCCAGCGCAGCGGCTCGGATATTATCGTGCCGGCCTTGGAGCCGTTAAATTCTCCTAATTTGGAGAATTGACAGACCGATAATTGTACTATCCTACGGGTCTTTCATTTGGAGTAAGCCTGATTAACTCTGTAAGTCAAATAGCGCCAACATATTTAGTAAGTCATTAGTTGGCCAGGAGATCCGGGAGATCTTTGAGATCCTTCAGGAAACAGACGCGGAGACAGCATATGAAATTCAGACATCTCACCATTATGGCGCTTATGTTGCTTTTACCGTCGCTCGTGTCAGCGGCGACAACATATAAACGCATCTCAGTTCTTTATCTGCATAGATCGGTGGGGCTCTCGATCTGCCAGAATTGCGTGGATCCGCGGCTTGGCGGTGCGCCGCGCAATATTCGTGATGTCTTGGATACCTTAAGCGTTACCACCCTGACGGGCCCTACTGATACTCTGCGCGCCACTTTTGTATTTCGTCAGGGCGATCTGAATGGCGTGCCAGGGGTACGTCTCAGTCAGACCAGCTACACAGGAGATTGCGGCGAGGTCACGGTATCATCCGACTACTACCAGGGAAACTCGTTTAAGATCTACTATAACACGGGATGCCCGCTACTCAATCTCTTTAGTGACGCTTCACGCGCTCAATCTACCGACCGCGGTACCTACGCATACGATGTTTTCCGCAGCCACAAGGTTCGCAACAGCGCCACGAATGCAGCCGATACCTCCTGGGAGAAATACGATCTGGTTATCGCCAAGAATCCGTACGCGTGCTGGATGACCGATCCGGCGACCAATGAAGTTTTCAACCAGGCTCGGGCGGACAAGATCAAAGGATGGTATCGAGCTATCCGTGACACCGTGCTGAAACACTCCGCTGATTACAATTTCGTGGCGGACTTCGGCACACCGCTGGTGCGCAACCACGACGGCGCCGATTCTACTCGCAATAAACTGGTGTGGCGCCTGGCCAACTGGTTCCGTGACACGTTGATGGCCGAGTTGCCGTCACCACCGGCCAAGCAGAACTTCTTTCCGATCGAATACTACACGACGTTGATCGAGACCGGCAACAATATTGACAAGTACTGTCTCAAGCAAAGCTACTGGGCTCAGGACGGTGCCTCACACTTGAGTGAACTGGGTCAGGGGATCGCGCAGGACGCCCTGGTCGCCAATATTAAAGCAGTTACGTTAAAACTGCTTCAGCAGGAAGCCGGGATCGTCACTCGTTCAGATATCGATCTCAAGATCAAGGACTTCCGCGAGGGCCGTGCGACGGCCGCGGATGTCATGGACCTGATTTCTCGATACATCGCCGGCAACTGATCCACCGGGATCAGTCGGCTCCATGAATAAACATCACTTCAGGTAGTTCACTACAGTGACCTCAACATCGACTGACTCCGCGACAACCTCGCCAAAACCCAGCCTCGCGAATCAGCTCAAGTTCGCCGTGCGGCGATTGGCGAAACGAGCGGTGATGGCCGTCGCGATCATCATCGTCTCACCGCTGGTGATCCTCACCTGGCTGGAGGGATTGGTACCGCGTCGTCAACTCGAGCGGTTTTTTGGTTGCGGCAGAGAAATGCTTGCGCTCATTCCCACGCCGATCGGCGAGTACCTGCGGCTGGCATTCTATTGGGCCACTTGCAGCCATATTTCTCCGGACGCGTGTTTCCTTTTCGGCAGTATGGTAGCGCATCGAGGGACAACGATCGGAGCGAAGACCGTGGTCGGAGCCTTCTCCCGCATCGGCTACGCGGATATCGGCAGCAGTGTTTTGATCGCCAGTGGCGTTTCCATTATCTCAGGTAAATACGGTCACGGCTCGCCGGAACAACGACTGGCCGGACAGCATTCTCTTATAACAGTAGAGACGATTACGGTTGGCGACAATTCATGGATCGGCCAGGATGCCATTTTGATGGCCCATGTCGGCAAGAATTGTACGGTCGCCGCCGGCAGTGTCGTATATAAGGATGTCCCGGATGGTGTCACTGTCATGGGAAATCCGGCGCGGAAAGTCAGTCTTGATACTTCACATGAAAGGTAGATTGTCGATGAGCTGGATATGGAAGATTGTCCTGATCGGTTCGATCCTGGTGAATATTTTGGCCGTTTGGGGTTATTTCAGTTACGTCAAGTACGGTGGGAATCCACTCGGTGATCTCAAGAGAAAGTTGACTGGCGGCGACAAGGTGGGTCCGCCCCGGACTCCCTGGGCCGAGGAATCCGCGGCCATTCGGAAAGAGATCGCGGAAGGCAAGACCGATCCTCTCCGCGTGGTGTTTTTCGGCGCTTCGATCACCAACCGATGGGATCTACAGACAACGTTTCCCGAGATCCATGCGATCAACCGCGGCATGGGCGGCCAACTTGCCCCTCAATTCCTCCCACGCTTCAAGCGCGATGTCATCGACCTTAAACCGCGCGCGGTCATGATCAAGTTTTGTTCGATCAATATGCGTCCCGAGATGTCGCAGCAATCGCTGAAGGATGCCATGGACATGCTCTGTCAACTGGCGACAGCCAACGGGATCGTCGCGATCCCAGCGACTATCATTCCGGCAGGCAAGGCAGAAGCCCGGATCTCCGATTACAGTGTCGTTGACTCGTTACGGGAGTTTAACGATTGGCTCCGCCAATACGCCTCGGATAAACAGCTCCCCCTCATCGACTTCGCTAAGTCGATCGAGGACGAGAACGGATTCCTGCCGAGAGAGTGCGCCGTTGATCCGGTGCATGTAAATGAGCGCGGATACGAGATTTTGGCTGAAGCGGCGAGGCCGGTGCTGCATCGCGTGCTTGGGTTATCGTCGCAGTCTTCTATCCAATAATACTATTCGGCATCTGCAGTGATATCGACCGCATGTCAGGTGATCGCGACCTGGCAAGCGGTTATGCTTGGTGAGCCCGTGCCGCGACTCGGCGTTCAACCGCGAGGTCGAGAAGCTCAGCGAACCGCCCCGTCTGTGACCGGCGAGTGTATTCTTCGATG
>JAMPYH010000090.1 GCA_023700785.1 Candidatus Zixiibacteriota bacterium | reverse complement strand
TATTCAGCCGCCACCACCGGAGGATCCGGCGGAAGAAATTCAAAGAGGGAGTGGCGATATCGGACTATTCCGCGCTGACCAAAGGGGATTATGTTGTGCATACCGAGTACGGTATCGCGCGCTACCTGGGATTACAGACGCTCCAGGTTGACAAACGGAATCGTGATTGTTTGCTGCTGCAGTATGCCGGCACGGATAAATTGTACGTGCCGATCGAGGAGTTTAACCGGGTATCGAAATATTCCGGCAAGGATTCCGCGCCGCAATTGACCGCGCTCGGCGGCCCCGGCTGGGAGAAGCTAAAGGCGAAGACCAAAAAGGCGATCGCCGACATGGCGGCCGACCTGATCCGTCTCTATGCCTCGCGCAAAACCCGCACCGGTCACGGGTTTGGTGAGGATTCCGTCTGGCTCAAACAGCTTGAAGCATCGTTTCCTTACGACGAAACCCCGGATCAGCAGAAAGCGATCGATGACGTCAAGCGGGATATGTCGATTGAGAATCCGATGGATCGGCTGGTTTGTGGTGATGTCGGTTACGGCAAGACCGAGGTCGCGATCCGTGCCGCGTTTAAGGCGATGGATGGCGGCAAGCAGGTTGCCCTGCTGGTACCGACCACGATCCTGGCTCAGCAGCATTACAATACCTTTGTTGAGCGGTTGCGGGATTATCCGTTCAGGATAGAACTATTGTCGCGCTTCCGGAGTCGAGCCGAACAACTCGAGACCGTGAAGAAAGTCGCGCACGGTACCGTTGACCTGGTGATCGGCACGCACCGTTTGCTCTCCAAAGATGTCCAATTCGCCAAACTTGGCCTGCTGGTGATCGACGAGGAACATCGCTTCGGCGTCAAGCATAAGGAAAAGCTCCGCGAGCTGGCTGCCACGGTGGACACGCTGGCCATGACCGCCACGCCGATCCCGCGGACACTGCAGATGTCGCTGATGGGGGCGCGGGATATGAGCCTGATCAATACGTCGCCCAAAGATCGATTGCCGATCATCACGGAGATCGCCGAGTTCGATCCGGCGGTGATCAGCACCTCGATCCTTCGCGAACTGGAGCGCGGCGGGCAGGTCTTTTTTGTGCACAACAGGGTACAGACGATCGAGGCGATGCACGAGTATCTCAAGAAACTGCTGCCGAATACAGAGATCGCGGTCGCGCATGGTCAGATGCATGAACGAACGCTGGAGGGGATCATGCTGGCGTTTCTTGCCAAGCGGTTTGATGTCCTGCTCTGTACGTCGATCATTGAATCAGGGCTGGATATTCCGAACGCCAATACGATCATCCTCAATCGCGCCGACCGATTTGGCCTGGCGCAACTGTATCAATTGCGGGGGAGAGTGGGGCGCTCGGCGCGGCGCGCTTACGCGTATCTGTTGACGCCGCCGATGCGGATGTTGAACCGGGACGCTATCAAGCGGCTTCGCGCGCTTGAAGCCCATTCCGACCTTGGCGCCGGATTCGCGCTGGCGATGCGCGACCTCGAGATCAGGGGGGCAGGGACGATCCTTGGCCCCAAACAATCCGGCTTTATTGAAGAAGTCGGGTATGATCTGTACAATCGCCTGCTCGAGGAAGCTGTCGCGGAGCTCAAAGGAGAGGAGATCCAGCGGCTCCCGGAGACCAAACTGGAGATCGACATCGAGACCTATCTCGCGGACGACTATATCAATGACCGCCAGCAAAAGGTCGATGTTTATCGCCGGTTGGCCGATGCCAGAAATCTTGACGAAGTAGAACGGATCCGTGACGAAGTCACCGACCGGTTCGGCCGGATGCCGCAGTCAGCGACCAATCTCATTGAGGCAACCGCGGTCAAAATAGCGGCGTCGTTGCTTGAGATTGAGAAGGTGAAAGTGAAAGGCGGGCGGGTCAATCTGTTCTTTGGCGAACAGCGGCGTTTAACCCGGCCTGAAGTAGAAGCGCTTCGACAGGGGACCGACCAGCCGATGGAGTTTTCGCTGTTGGGTCATCCGAGGATCGATATCGATCTGAGCAGATTGTCTGAAGGGGATCGCCTGCCGCACCTTCGCGGTGTGCTTGGCAAAGTTGGATGAAGGAAGTTATCGCTGTCCGCGCGCGACCGCGTTTCTGACCATGTCCGCGTAACGCGCCGCCAACGGCCCCGAGGCATAAGTTGATTGCGCAAACGCATGTCCCGCCTGCGCCAATTTTGTTCTGGCAGCTGAATCGTTTAACAGTTGAACCAGCCTATCCGCAAGCTGAGACGCGTTGTCCAGCTCGACCAGTCTTCCCGTTTCGCCATCCCTGATGATATCGGTGATCCCGCCGGAGCGAGTGCCGACCGCGCAGGCGCCGCACATCATCGCCTCAGACAGCGCCAGCCCGAATCCTTCACGACAGGAGTTGAGTACCGCGATCGCAGCACGGTTATAGACTGTGCGCAGTTCGGCCTGTGGCACCGGCGCAAAGATCGTCACTCGCTCCCGCAAGCCAAACTGGCCGATCAGCGCCTCAATCTGCGGTAGTAACGGTCCCCCGCCATATAATTCGAGTCGGGCCGTGGGATGTCGCTCGGTCACCAGCGCGAATGCCCTAATGAGGTAGTCCACGCGCTTTTGGTCGGTAAAACGAGTTACCGAGACCACCAGGTCATCTTCTCGGACGATCGAGTTGTCGCGAAAGAAGAGCGTTTCGTCATGGGGGACAGGAAGCAGTTCCAGTTTTGATGCCGCTTTCGGCTCGAGGCGGGCGATCTCGTCGCGCAAAAATGATGATACCACGGTCCATCGGTCAAGCCGTTCAAAAAGAGAGCCAAAGTAAAGGCGCGACATACCGGCGTACTTAGCGATCAGCCGGATATCGGTGCCGTGAGAAGATAACAACATCGGCAGTCCGGTTTTCACGGCGAGGGTTTTCATCACGATCCCCGATGGGACCAGCCAGTTCCCCGCGATGATCTCTATTCGTTCGCTTTTAATAATGTCGAGCGCGGCGGCGCGGT
The DNA here is from genome assembly GCA_023700785.1 of Candidatus Zixiibacteriota bacterium. Lineage (GTDB taxonomy): Bacteria > Zixibacteria > MSB-5A5 > GN15 > FEB-12 > FEB-12. The sequence continues at coordinate 6,142 of JAMPYH010000090.1, read as the reverse complement.
TGGCGTCGAGGAACTTCTTGAATCGGAACATACCGGAGACAGAGCCGAGCACCAGTTGGTGCATCGTGCCGCGATAGGCGATGACCTCGTCGTCGTCGGAGGCATACCTGAATCGATAGATCGAAACGCCGTCGATCTCCTCCCGTTCCGGCAGGCCGGCATCATGCGGCGCGAGGACGATCGGCTCGATCCGGTGTTCGCGCAGTTTCCGCGCGAGCAAAGCGATAAAGACGCCGGCGAAGTCCCCGCGGAAGCGGGGATAATTATGGGTCAGGATAAGTAACCGGATCGGGTCAGCCATAACAGACTGAACCTACTAAAATGAGCATGCGCGCGAAATATAAATGTCTCGCGGGAGGCGGCTGTGTATATTCGGTACTGCCATGCCACAGCCCGACAGTAAACTTGATTTCGCGTTGCATCTGGACTTCAGTTCCATCCTGACCAACCCGATCCTCGATATCGCGGCTCGGCTCTGGGAGGAGGATCGCTATAACGCGTTTCAGATCTGTTACCGGTCGATGCGCCGGATCGATGATCTGGTGGACCACCGGAGAGAAGATCAAACGCCCATATCGCCCGCCGAACTGGAGTCCATCCATCGCTCGCTTACCGAGTGGACCCAAACCGCGCTGAGCGGTAGATCGACCGATCCGTTCACCCGACAGTTTCTGGACACCCTGGCGAAATATCGTATTCCTTTTTGGCCGTGGGAACGGCTCTGCACCGCCATGATCTACGACCTGACGCACAACGGATTTTTGTCGTTTCATCAGTTCCTTCGTTATTGCGAAGGGGCGGCGATCTCTCCGGCGGCGGTCTTTATGCATCTCTGCGGCGTTCGTCAAAAAGAGGACGGCAATCTCCCACCGGCTTATGATATTCGAGCCGCCGCCCGGCCGTTGGCTATCTTTTCATATCTTGTACATATCATGCGGGATTTCGAGAAAGATCAGCGCGCAGGGCTGAACTATTTCGCGGATGATCTGCTTCGAACAGCCGGGCTGACGCCCGAGGCGCTTCGCGGCCTGGCGGTTGCCCGGACAGCTTCGCCGAAGCTCCGCGGGCTGATGACGGAGTATGTCCGGATCGCTTCATATTATAGGAGGCTGGCGCGGGGAACTATCGACCGTACTTTGCCGCTGATGCCGCCCCGCTACCAGCTCAGCCTTGAGTTGATTTATTCGCTGTACCACCAGATATTTGAGCGGCTTGACCCAGCCCGGGGACAATTCACGACCGAGGCGACCAACCCGGAGCCGGCCGAGGTACAGGCCTGTATCCAGATGACTATCAACGGATTCCGAGCTGTCGAATAGATTTCAGGGAAGATTCTCGCGCTTCACTGATATTAAACAGTAGTGAACTGCCAGCCTCCCATTGGCTTCCTCCGCGTTAACCAATGGGTATAAAGGGAGAAGAACAGATATGCGAACGCTCGCCAGCTTTTTCATCATCCTCAGTTGCGCCGTGGTCGCGCAGGCCGCCGATGTCGCGGTAACCGTGTACAACAACAACCTCGGTGTCATCAGTGAGACCCGCTCGCTGGAGATCAAAAAAGGGACGAACCGTCTCGCCTTTACCGATGTCCCCGCCCTGATCGATGCCGCGTCCGTCCGGGTCGAACTCCCCGGCGGCAAAAACAAACTTACCATCCTCGAACAGAATTACGCCTTTGATCTGGTCGGCCCGGAGCAGATGTACCAGAAGTACATCGACGAGCAGATCGAGATCGTCGATGAGGATGGCAAACTGTACACCGGCAAACTGCTCGCTTTCAACGGCGGCGCGATCACGCTGCTGGACGCGTCCGGCAAAGTAAAAATCGTCTCCGCGTCGAAAGTCACCGAAGTCAATTTCCCCGCGCTCCCCGACGGCTTGATCACTCGACCGACACTTTTCTGGCTTTACAATTCCAGCGCTGATGGGAAGCAGGATATACGCGTCGGCTACCAGACCAGCGGCTTGAGCTGGAACGCCGAGTATGTCGGCGTGCTGAACGAGGCGGAAACGAGTTTGGGGCTGTCCGGCTGGTCCTCGATCAACAACCAATCCGGCAAAACGTACGAAAACGCGACGCTGAAACTGATCGCGGGGGATATCTCGCGGGCGCAGGATCAGCTGATCATCAGGGGGGGAAGAGCCAAGGAAGTTGCTCTCTCCGCGATGGCTCCCGGTTTCGAGGAAAAACAGTTCTTTGAATATCATATGTACACTCTGCCGCGCAAAGCGACGGTCGCCGATAAAGAGATAAAGCAGCTCTCACTGTTTGACCCCGCGACTTCGGCGGTCAAAAAAGTGTACATGTACAAACCGGAGGAGAACATCAAGCAGGTCGCCGTGGTGGTGGAGTTCAAGAACTCACAGCAAACCGGACTCGGTATGCCGCTTCCGGCTGGGCGGGTGCGTCTGTTCAAAGCCGATACCGACGGGTCGATGGTCCTTCTGGGTGAGGATCTGATCGACCATACGCCTAAAGACGAAAAAGTTGATCTCAAGGTCGGTTACGCTTTTGATATCGCCGCGGAAGAGCGATTGATGTCGCACAAGTCCATCTCCGATCGGGTCGAGGAGCGGGAGTATGAGATCGAGTTCCGCAACCACAAGAAGGAGGCGGTTACTATCTCGGTTGAGAAGAAACTCTGGGGGACTTTTGAGATCCTGACCACTAATTTCCAGCATAAGCGGAAAGACGCAAACACGATGACGTTTGATGTCCCGGTCTCGGCTGACCAGACGGCGGTGGTGAAGTACAAAGTGCGTATAACCAACTGAACTGACCCGGGTTGACAAGGGATGTGACAGATATTACATTGTCGCAAATTGTACGGCTGAATCGACTATAAGGAGGCTTAAGTTGAAGACATTTATGCGGTTACTGATAATGGTCCTGGCGGTGTCCTGCATCGCCGACGGCGCTTTCGCCCAAAGAAAAGGGCGCAAGCTCCCCGAGAAGGCCTATATCGAGTCCGCCCAGATCGCCATCGTTTCAGGCGATACGGTTCGCTATAAAGAAGCGATCGCCATGCTCGATTCGCTGTTCATGAACTATGGTCCTCATCCCGAGGGATATTTCTGGATGAACCAGGTCGCGGTGGACTTTGTCGAAAAGACCGCCGGTCTGAAAAATAAAGAACCTTGGGTGAAGCGGATGGCCGCCTACAAGGACTCGATCCATATAGCCTGCGCCGATCCGAATGTTAAGGACAAATACAAAAAAGAGTGCGCCAAGTTTATCGAGCGGGCCGATTCATCGTCGGTCAAGTACTGGCGCATTTTCTTCAACGCCGGACAACAACAGTATGAAGCGGTGGATGAAGCCGTCAAAGAGCTGAAGCCGGACGCCGACTCGGCGGCAAAGGCGTTTTATCAGACCAAGCTGAACGCCAACGCCGATTCCGCGATCGCGAATATGAAAATGGCGATCGTGATCGACTCGACCGATGGCCGCGCTTACCTGCTTGCCGGCACGGTGCTCGAGAAACAGGGGAATTACCCGGCCTCGAATGAATGGCTCGACCGCGGCCTCAGGTTCACCCACGATTCAGCCGCTATATTGCTGCAGATCGCGTACAACAACATCCAGGAGAACAAGTATTGCGAGGCGGTCCCGTATTTCAAACAGTACGCGCTGATCGCGCCGAGCGATACCGGCAACCTGATGAACCTGTCGATCTGCTACAACAATTGCAAGATGTACGACTCCGCGGCGGCGGTCTATCGCCAGATCCTTGGGCTGAATCCCAAACAGCCGGACGCGTTGATCGGATTGGGACAATACTTCAACCAGTTGGGGCTGTTCGCCAACGACTCTGCTTCGGCGTATCGTGCCAAAAACGACGACGCGAGTACGAAGAAGTGGACCGACCAGCGACTGGTGATGTTTGATTCATCCAAGGTATATTTCAAACAGGCGCACGAAACCGACCCGACCAATATCTCGGCTGCAGAGGAATACGCCGTGGTCGCCTTTGTGACGAGTGATTTTCAGGCGGCCGCGGACGCGTTCGCCAAATTGGCGGAACTCGAGCCGACCAGATCTTCTCACTGGGTATCTTTGGGCGACGCGCGGCTGAACCTGAAGCAGTTCAAAGAGTCGATCGTGGCCTACGAGAAGGCTGTGGAGATCGACACCGAGAATCGCCAGGTTTGGGAACGTTTGGTTGACCTCTACAACGAAGTTGGCCAGCCCGCCAAGGCCGCTGAAGCCCAGAAGAAGCTGAAGTAGTTCACATAGTTCGCAGACAACGTAAAAAGAGGCAGGCGCTCGCGCCTGCCTTCTTTATATTCCCGCCATGCCATCTCCTACGTTGATCCAGGTCGCGGTGGTCGGGCCGATGCGAAGAACCTTCACCTATTCGCTGCCGTCCGACGCTGGTCCCCTCGCGCCGGGGCAACGGCTCCTGGTTCCATTTGGCAATCGGAAGAAGATCGGCTACTATCTTGGGCCCGCGCAACCTCTGCCATCCGGCATCCGTCCGCGGGACGTGATCAAATCGCTCGACGAGCAGAGCTATTTTAATCCCGATCTCTTTACGTTTTGTGTCTGGATGGCGGATTACTATTTCGCCAATCCGGCCGACGCTCTGGCGTGCGCGTTGCCGGCATCGCTCAAAAACGCGACTTCGGTTCGCTTGCGCTGGGTATCTGGGTCATCGTTAGTGCTCGAATCACTTCGCGCTCTATGCAAACCGGGGAAAATGATATCGTCCGCGGTGCTGAAGAAATTGCGCGCGGAGGGAAGCGACACCGTACGCAAACTGATCCGCGCCGGAGCGATCGAAGAAGTATGGGACAAAGGCTCCGACGAAGAATCTCTGAAGATCTCCGGTTACCGAATGACGGAATCGGCCGAACTCTCCGCGCTTGCCAAAAAGGGGAAACCGTCTCCTGCGCCGTTTGACGGTGTCAGGTCCAGGGCGGAACTGCTGACCCTTGGCTGGTCGGAGCATTATATCGCCAAGGCGCGCCAGCTTCAGCTCATCGAGCCGCTCTTCGCGGCGAGATCCGGGTTGCTTGATTTTATCAAACCCCGCCCTGAGGTTCGCGCTATCAGGCTAAACGACGAGCAGCGTGCCGTTGTCGATACGGTCAGCGCGACCCTCGCGGATGGGTTCAAGACCTTTCTCCTGCACGGCATCACCGGATCCGGTAAGACCATTGTTTATTGTCATTTGGCGGAGAAAGTCATCGAGCGAAAAAAGACCGTGCTGGTGTTGACCCCGGAGATCGCGCTTTCCGGCGCGACACTCGCGTACTTCCGCGGGTTCTTCGGCGATCGAGTGACGGTCATCCACTCCGCCATGACCGACCGTGAGCGGCTCGAGAGCTGGCAGGGGATCCGCAAAGGGAAATACCAGATAGTGGTCGGGCCGCGTTCGGCGATCTTCGCGCCGCTTCCCCAGATCGGCTTGATCATTGTCGATGAGGAGCATGACGGTTCGTACAAGCAGGATGATCCCGCGCCGCGCTTTCACGGCCGCGACTCGGCGATCATGCGCGCCAAAATAAACAGAGTGCCGGTCATCCTCGGCTCGGCGTCTCCATCGGTAGAGTCGTACCATAACGCGCGTTCCGGTCGGTATCAGCTGCTTGAACTTACGCAGCGGCCCGGGGACGCTCTGCTTCCGGAGGTGCGCATTATCGACATGCGGACTGAAGGCGCCCGGGGAGCGATGCCGTTTGTGTCGATCAGTCTCAAAAAAGAGATCGAAAAACGGCTCGCGGCGGATCAGCAGGTGATCCTCTTTTTGAATCGTCGCGGCTATTCGCCGATGCTTCGGTGCGGCGAGTGCGGCCATATCCCGGCCTGCCCTCAATGCAATATCCGCCTGACCTATCACAAGGTAGGGAATCGGCTGACCTGCCACTATTGCGGCTATGTCCGCGAAAATTACGATCGATGCGACGGCTGCGGCGGTACTCGCATTCTTTATATGGGGGCGGGCACGCAGAAGGTGGAGGAATCGCTGCCCAAACTGTTCGAGCATGCCCGGACCATACGGCTCGATTCCGATTCCGCGGCGGGGCGAGTGTCGGCGCATCAGATCCTCACCTCGTTCGCCCAGCGGGAATATAATCTGCTGCTGGGGACACAGATGGTGACCAAAGGGCTGGATATGCCGAATGTCACGCTGGTCGG
>JAMPYH010000089.1 GCA_023700785.1 Candidatus Zixiibacteriota bacterium | reverse complement strand
AGCATCGAGCGAAGTTCATTCCCATCTTTGGGGGCGCACAAGGTCAGATTAGGGATGGTGGAGAGATAGGCGATATCAAAGACGCCATGATGAGTCGGGCCATCCTCGCCGACCAGACCGGCACGATCCATGCAGATCACGACCGGCAATTTCTGGATGGCCAGGTCATGGATCACCTGATCGTAGGCGCGCTGGAGAAAGGTCGAGTAGATCGAGAGAAACGGCTTGATGCCATCAGCCGCCAGACCGCCGGCAAAGGTCGTGGCATGCGCCTCGGCGATGCCGACATCAAAAAAACGTTCCGGGTACTTTTCAGAGTATTCGACCAAACCGGTGCCGGAGCACATGGCGGCGGTGATCGCGACGACCTGCTTATCTTTTTCGGCCAATTCGCACATGATCTTGCCGAAAACATTGGTGTACGCCGGAAGATTGGCGCTGGAAGCGGCCGCCTTGCCGGTCACCTTATCGAATTTGCCGATGCCGTGATACTTAAACGCGTCATCTTCGGCGGGAGAATACCCCTTCCCCTTGGTGGTGGCGATATGGAGCATCACCGGACCGTTGATCTGTTTCAGATCTTCAAGCGTCTTGATCAACAACGGGAGGTCGTGGCCATCGATCGGGCCGAAATATTTGAAGCCGAGCTTTTCGAATAACATCCCCGGGACCAGGAATCCTTTGATGGAGTTCTCCAGCCCCTTGATCGTTTCACGGATCTTGTCGCGGCGTTTGAATTTGCCGGTCAGTTCCCAGACCTCGGAACGAAGTCGCTGAAACTTCTCGTCGGCCATGATGCCGGTGAGATATTTCGATATCGACCCGACATTTTTCGAGATCGACCAGGTGTTGTCATTGAGAATAACCAGGAGGTTTTTGCGAAGTGAGCCGGCGTTGTTCATTCCTTCGAACGCGAGCCCGCCGGTCATGGCGCCGTCGCCGATCACCGCGACAACTTTGTGCTCTTTTCCCTGCAGGTCGCGAGCCAGGGCAAATCCAAGCGCGGCGGAAATGGAGGTCGAGGCATGTCCGGCGCCGAAGTGGTCATACTCTGACTCCGCGCGCTTGGCATAGCCGGCCAGCCCGTGATACTGGCGAATGGTCCTGAGCCGTTCGGCCCTGCCGGTCAGCAGTTTGTGCGCATAGGTTTGATGGCTGACATCCCAGACAAGCCGATCCTGGCTGAAATCGAACAGGTAATGGAGCGCGAGCGTTAATTCAACCGCGCCGAGGTTTGAGGCGAGATGACCACCGGTCTCGGCGACCGCGGCAACGATCTCCTGACGAACCTCGGACGCCAACTCAATCAATTGCTCCTGATCGAGCTTCTTGATATCGGCGGGAGACGTTATCTGCGGCAGGAGTTTCATGTCATTAGGCACTGTCGTTACTGCTCTCTCTGTCCAATATAGCGTGCCAAATAGGTCAGCGCGTTCTCTTCGTTTTCAAAAAGGGCGAGGCCTTCGTCGATCAATCGGCCGGCATCTCGCCGTGCCTGCTCCATCCCGGCCGCGCCGGGATAAGTAGCTTTCAGATTCTTACTATCGGAGCCGGTCTGCTTGCCAAGTATTTTCTGGTCACCTTCAACATCAAGGATGTCATCGATGATCTGAAAGGCGAGTCCGATCTTCTCTCCATATATAGTGAGACGGCGGAGAGTAGCTGAGTCAGCCGAACCCAACAGCGCTCCGATACGTACCGCGCCCCGGATCAAGGCTCCGGTCTTTCGTGTATGAATATATATAACATCAGCTTGCGTCACTTGTTTCCCCTCGGCCTCGATATCCGCGACCTGGCCGCCAATCATTCCCTGAGTTCCAACCGCCTGCCCCAGTTCGAGGACTACGCTCGGATTGCCGGTTTCCGCCATCAGTTGGAACGCGATCACGTGTAAGGCGTCGCCAGCCAGCACCGCGATCCCTTCGCCGAACTTCTTGTGGCAGGTCGGGATACCGCGGCGAAGGTCATCGTCGTCCATGCACGGCAGGTCGTCATGGATCAGCGAATAGGTATGCACCATTTCGAGTCCGGCCATAGCGCGATGGACATTCTCCAGATTCTCTACCCGACCCCTCGCGGAATATTCATACGCGGCGAGACAAAGAATCGGGCGGATCCGCTTGCCACCGGCCATCAGCGAGTAGCGCATGGCGGCATGGATAGAACGGGGGTCGCTGTCCGGTGAGGGCGTAAAGCGATCAAGAAGCTGATCGACCAGAACGCGGTTCTGTTCGAGGTACAGCTTGCCGTCAATAGAAGCGGCAGAGGTCACGAAGAGGCTCCCTCGAAATCCGTTTCGACAGTCTGACCATTCTGTTCGGTGATCAACTTGATCTTTTTCTCTGCCTCGGCGAGCTTCTGGTTGCAGAACTTCACAATCTCCAGACCTTCGGTATAAAGGTCGATCGCGTCCTCAAGTTTGGCTTCGCCGGACTCAAGGGTCGCGGTAAGTTCCTGGAGGCGATTCATCGCCGATTCAAAATCCGTGTATTTCTTCTTAATCGCCATTTGCTGTACCCTGTTTTACTCCGAAGTTGATTCGACGACGGAGATAACTTTCCCCTTGGATAACCGGGTCTCCATTTTTTGTCCCAAGGCTATCTCGCGATGCGATGTCAGCACCGGACCATCGGGCAACCTGCGCGCGACCGAGTATCCCCGACCGAGAACCTTGAGTGGAGACAGCGCGTCAAGCTGGGAGACGAGCAAAGATAAGCGGTTTTTGTGCTTATCAAAATGGATTTTTCCCGCGTTGTCGAGATGCTTGCTGATATCATCGAGATTCTGCTGCAACTGGTTGACACGATCGAACGGCCGGCGGAACGGCGGCCTCTCCGCCAGCGATGAAAGCGTCTCGCGCGCCTGTTGAACCAGGTAATTCAATTCGTTCGCCATATCGGCGATCGTCGTTCGAAGCGACTCCTGGAACTCCTCTTTAAGCCAGATCGCGATCTCGGCCGCGGCGGACGGTGTGGGGGCGCGAAGATCGGAAGCAAGATCGGAGAGGGTGATGTCAACTTCGTGTCCGACCGCGGAAATGACCGGTATGCGTGAGCGGACGATCGCCCGGACGGTGATCTCGGTGTTGAACGGCCAGAGATCCTCGATCGAGCCGCCGCCACGCCCTACGATGACCAGGTCGATGTCTTCTCGAGTGTTGAAGTAGTCCAATCCTGCCGCGATGGTACTCTCCGCGCCATCTCCCTGTACTTTGGCCGGATAGACGATAAGGCTTATGGAGTCGTTGCGGCGACGCGCGATCTGAATGATATCCCGGATAGCCGCGCCGGTAGGGGACGTTACGATCCCGATACGAGTCGGGTAGGTCGGGAGCTGTTTTTTGCGGGATGCCTCAAACAGTCCTTCCTTTTCCAGCCGTTCGTGCAACTGCCGGAACGCAAGTTCGAGCGCGCCGACTCCGACCGGATGGATCTGCCGGCAATTGAGTTGATAGTTCCCCTGCTTTTCATATACGGAGATCTCGCCATGGATCCGGACGTGTTGGCCGTTCCGGATCTCAAACTTGAGGTATGCCGCTGCGGAGCGCCAAAGGGTGACGCGGATCGACGCGTTTTCATCTTTCAGATTGAAGTAATGGTGCCCGGAGGTGTGATGTTTGTAATCGGTCACTTCCCCTTCGACCCAGACATCAAAAAAGCTCTCCTCCAGCGCGGTTTTGATCATCCGCGTTATCGCGGTGACAGTGTACGCGCGAGGCTCAGATTTGGAAGGGATGGCGGTCATGGATTGAGTATAGAACCGACGCTCGAGGATGGCAATTACTTTTGATGTCGTTCAGGCGGACGGAGAGTTCAGCTTGTTGAGGATAAGCTCCGCCAGCCTGGGCGTGATCCCTTTAACACCGGAAAGATCCTCAGCCGACAGCTTTCGGATCCGCTCGACCGAACCAAACTGCGAGAGAAGTATTTGACGTTTGGCGGGGCCGACTCCGGGAATATCGTCCAGCGCGGATTGGATGGTTCGTTTGGTGCGGACTTTGCGGTTGTAGGTGACGGCAAAGCGGTGGGCCTCATCGCGAATCCGTTTGAGGAGGATCAGACCGGGAGCGGCTTTGGGGAGAGTGATCGGGTCGGAGGAGTGCGGGACAAATACTTCTTCGAGCCGTTTGGCGAGCGAGATGATCGGCTGATCCGCGAATCCAAGCGACTCCATCTCTTCCCGAGCGTTGGAGAGTTGACCTTTGCCGCCATCGACCACGACGAGATCCGGAGCGGTCAACCTGTTCTCCTTGATGTGGTAGAAATAGCGTCCGACAATCTCGCGCATCATCTTAAAATCATCCTGCCCCTTGACACCTTTGATCCTGAAGTGCCGATATTCGTTCTTTATCGGTTTGCCGTTGTCGAAATATACAGCTGAGCCCACGGCGTCGGATTCACCGGTGTTGGAGATATCAAAACAGACCATTGTCCGCGGCGAGCGAGTCAGCCTGAGCTCGTCCTTAAGCGACACCACCATTTTGGAGACGCGCTCGGAGTACATCCGCTTCTGGATAAGTTTCTCGTCGAGAAGCAACCGCGCGTTTTTGGCGGCCAGGTCGAGCATCGGCATCTTGTCGCCGATCTTGGGGGCGATCAATTTGAGCTTCGCCTCACGGATCTGCCGAAGCCAACTCCGGAGCAGCTTCATATCCGGCACTTCGAACGGGATGACGATCTCTTCCGGCAGGTTCGGCTGATGGTTGTAGTACTGGGTCAGGAATGTTTCGAGGACCAACTCGTTGGAATCTCCAGTTTCAGATTCAACATAGAAATCCTGCCGTCCGATCAGCACTCCTTCGCGGATCTGCATCACGACCGCCATGGTGGCGTCGGATTCGCGGGCGATATTCACGACGTCGCGATCGACGACCTCGCCGACATCAACCGACTGGCGGGTCATCATCGTTTTGATCTGTTCGATCTGGTCGCGCAAGGTCATTGCTTCTTCGAAGCGGGTCTGCTCCGACGCCGCCGCCATCCGCTCGTGCAGTTGCTTCAGCAATTCCTTCGACTTGCCGGCGAGCATCAGTAATAGTCCATCCACGCCCCGGCGATAGACCTCAGGCGAGACCAGCCCTTCGCAAGGGCCTTCACACCGCTTGATATGGTAGTCGAGACAGACCTTGTACTTCTTGTTGGTGGGATTCGGGATCACCAGATGACAACTTCGGATCTTGAATAATCGCGCCAAAAACCGCAGCGTCTTGTAGATCGACTTGATATTGGTGTATGGTCCGAAATACCGCGCGCCGTCCTTCTGTAAACGACGAACCACCATCACTCTCGGAAAGAGTTCGTGGGTGGTGACTTTAATGTACGGGAAGTGCTTGTCATCCTTGAGATGGATGTTGTAGCGCGGCTTGTATTCATGCACGAGATTGGCCTCAAGAATGAGCGATTCGATCTCGTTGTGGGTGACCATCAACTCAAAGTCTGCGACCTGCGCCACCAGGGCGGCGGTTTTGGTGTCGCGGTGGGAATCCTGGAAGTACGAACGAACGCGATTGCGAAGATTCTTCGCCTTGCCGATGTAAATGATCTTGCCTTGCGCGTTCTTGAAAAGATAAACACCCGGCGATTCGGGGAGATTGGAAAGTTTCAGTTCCACGGCAGGACTATTTGAGGATGCGGCGCGCGCCGACATAGCGTTGCGCCCAGTAGCTTTCGTTCATCGCGCTGAGGATCACTCCGTTCGAGGTCGACGCGTGGATGAATTCATTAAAGCCGATGTAGATGCCGACATGAGTGATCCGGTCGCGTTCGGTCGTAAAAAAGACCAGGTCGCCGTACACCAGTTTATTGCGGGGAGCTTCGACTCCCTCGCGATACTGATCGACCGCCACGCGAGGGAGTATGATATCCGCGTACTCGCGCATCACTTCCTGAGTGAACAGCGAGCAATCGATCCCGGGCTGGTAGCGTGAGCCTCCAGAGTACGGTTTGCCAAGATAGCGCTGGACGATCATGCCGAATTTCAGGTAATCCTCGGTGTGGCGCCATGCGGCCACTTCGACCTGCCGCTCCGGCGTGGTGGAACCGTAGCGAGAGAAGCGCGGATTGGGCGTGCAACCGATGGCGACGATCAATACCGCAGTAAAGAGTAAGGCGCGTTTCATCTTAGACTCGGATAGACCATATTAAATCTCCGTTGGTAGTATAGGCGAGTCAACCAGACGAGGACAATCATAAAAACCAGATAGAGGGGGTAGAAAGTTCCTGCCAGGATGGCCAGCAGAAGTATCGGAAGTTTCGCGGCCAGAGTCGCCGGCATCAGTGCCGGCCATAGCAGCGCGAGCAATGACAAGGTTAGCGCAATGCCGGCGAGGATCGCCAGCGGCAGAAACTCAGATCGCCAGGCTGTGCCCAGAGCAAAGCTGTAGAGCAGGATAGCTACCGTGCCGGTCAATTTTGGGCCGAGAACCACCGCAATTGTCATTTTGCCGGTCGCTTTATCTCCAGTCCTGTCGGGAATGGTTGTCAGGCAATGCACCGCCATGACGACGTAGAAGAAGTAGAACGGGTTGTCCCAGCCAAGTTTGCCCGCCGTGTTGACGCCGATATCCGGCATCACGGCGAACGACACCAGCCAGCCAAACGCCCAGCCATTGGCAAGCATGCCGAAAAACGCCCTGTCTTTCAGTCGGAACGGCGGCGCCGAATAGATCCAGGAGATCGCGAACGCCTGGATGAGAAGCGCGACGGTGACAAATGAAACGATCCATCCGATCATCACGCTGGTGATCGACGTCACCAGAAACGCGATCATCATCGTTCGTTCGGATAGATACCCGAGCGTAATAAAACCGAGTTTCCGATTGATCTTGTCTGACTCGACATCGAAGACCTGATTGACATACATCCCCCCGGCGGTCATCAACGTGATACCGAGCATAACGAAGATGTCTTCAGCCGAAAACGAGCCACCGGAGATCTGGTGGTGATAGTGCAGGGAGACCAGAAAGATCGACCAGCCCGGCAGATGGAGCATCGGTCGCGCGGCGAAGATCAGGTCGAGCAATTTCATCGCACGAAGAGTTGAGAATAGTAGTAGAGTACCGGCGCGGCAAACAGGAGCGAGTCAAACCGATCCAGTACGCCGCCATGCCCCGGAATGATGCCCGATGAGTCTTTCAGCCCGAGCGACCGCTTCCACATCGACTCGACCAGATCCCCAAGCTGGCCAAACAGCGAGCAGAGAAAGCCGAGCAGGATAAAGTGATAGACTGGGATGAACGGGAATTTCCAGTACCAGACGATCAGGCTCACCGCAATCGCGCCGACAAATCCGCCGATCAGTCCTTCGACAGTCTTATTGGGAGAGACCGCCGGGGCCAGTTTGTGTTTCCCCAGCAATTTGCCGATCCCCATCGCGGCGGTATCTCCAACCCAGAGAATACCAAACAATAATAACAGCAAGTCACCGTTGCGGGCAGGTTCGACATGGCTTCCCAAGGTGTAGTCATTCCCGATCAAATAGACGATCGGATACAGCGCGCCGATATAGGTGACCCCCCAGAGCAGGCGCGAGTGACGGCGAAAAAGTTCGGCCGGCTGATCTTTCCCCATTGCCAGGATCATGCCGGAGAGCAAGAAGTACGGAAGGATCACCACTCCCCCGACAACCAAATAGATGACAAACGAGAGACGGATAAATCGTTCCTGGGTCAGATCATCAAACGGCACCGCGACAACCGCCACCGTTAAACAGCCGGCGACCGCAAGATAGCTCAACCAATAAAGTAAGCTCCGGGGAGAGATCTTCTCACCCTGCAGAAGCTCCCAGGTCGCGACCGTGGCGAAAAGCGCGATCATGCCGAAGAGCCAAAGCCCGCCGGTGTAGCAGATCCAGAGAATGATCGGGATCGCGATCGCGGCAACGGCGATGCGACTAAGCAGATTGCGGCTCATCTTCGATCTCCTCGGTCACTTTGCCGAACCGTCGTTCACGGCTCTGGTACGCCAGTACAGCTTCGAAGAGTTCCTTCCGCCCGAAATCCGGCCAGAGCGTGTCGATGATATAGAGTTCAGTGTAACTGGTTTGCCAGAGCAGGAAATTCGAGATCCGATTTTCACCGGATGTCCGGATCAGCAGATCAGGGTCGGGGATATTGGCCGTATAGAGAAACTCGGAGAAAAGCTGTTCGTCGATCTCGGCGACATCGATGACTCCGGCTTTGACCGAGGTCGCTATCGACCGGACAGCGTCCAAGATCTCGGTTCGTCCGCCGTAGTTGAGGGCGAGATTCAACACCAACCCTTTGTTATCGCGGGTGCGCCGTTCCGCTTCGGCAAGCGCCGCGCGGCGCGTGGGCGACAGCCCGCTGATCCGGCCGGTCGTGATCAGTTTGACATCTTTTTCTATCAGTTCGTCGAGATTGTCGAGTGTGGTCTTAGCAAGAAGCGCCATGAGCGCGTCAACTTCAGCTTTTGGGCGTTTCCAGTTTTCGACCGAAAACGTGTACAACGTGAGGTATTTGATGCCCAATTCGCCCGAGGCGCGCACTACTTTCTTGACCGCCTCCACTCCCTGCTCATGACCATAGGTCCGCGGTTTGTGGCGCATTGCCGCCCAGCGTCCGTTACCATCCATGATGATGGCGATATGAGCGGGGATCCGTTCGGTTCGCGCGAGAATCCGCGACTTGAGTTCGTCCAATTGGTCGGTCATGGTTCGACTAAAGTACCGATGCCGTCATACCGGCGCAAGCGCAATTGCGCCAGCGGCCTATCGGTAGATGGTGAGACTATCTATTCGCGTTTCGAGGCGGTAGCTGGTCGGAAAGAAGAGCCCGTACTTGGTGGCGACTTCCCAGATGGAATCCGGAAAGATAAAGCCATCGCGCACGGTAAATCGGAAAGAACGCGTGAACCGGCGATACCCTTCCTCGTGCGGGAAGTGCAAATAGAGCAAGCGCGGGAAATAACTGCTCCGGTCGATGATCGCGATCCCGGTGGGCATATTTGGCTGTGTGGTGTCGCTGTCGAAACCGATCGGGAGGCTGACTCCGCCGGTGTCGTTCGGGAAGTCATTCAGGTAATAATCGCTCGCGAAGACATTGGGCGCGTCGAACCGGATGGTTGGGAACTCGCCGCGAGTTGGCGCCAATCGCGATCGGCTCGAATCGAGT
>JAMPYH010000088.1 GCA_023700785.1 Candidatus Zixiibacteriota bacterium | reverse complement strand
GTAAAGGAAGAATGCGATGAGAAAGTTATGGATCGGCTTCTGGAGCGTCATCATCCTCTCCTTCGCGGTGTTGGGATGGGCTGGAATCAAGATCTATCAGGAAAAACCTCCGATCCCCGCGCGTGTCGTCACGACCGAAGGGGTCGAGATGATCATGGAAGGGGATATTACAGCCGGCCAGAATGTCTGGCAATCGCTTGGAGGAATGGAGGTCGGCTCGATCTGGGGGCACGGCGGCTATGTCGCGCCGGATTGGTCTGCCGACTGGCTGCATCGCGAGTGCGTGTTCATCCTGAACGCGTGGGGGCAGGATAACTTCGGCGCGGACTTTGACAAACTGACCGCCGAGCAGCAGGCAGTACTGCAAGCCCGCCTCAAATCACTGATGCGAACCAATACCTACGACGAGGCCACCAATTCCGTAAAGATCGACCCGATCCGCCAACAGGCGTTCGACGACAACCTTAAACACTATTCCGATCTTTACACCAATGGCAACACGCCGTATTCGATCCCGGCCGGCACTCTGACCGACCCGACCAAACTACGGCAGTTGGCGTCGTTCTATTTCTGGACCTCGTGGGCGGCCTCAACCAACCGCCCCAACGACGATATCACCTACACCAGCAACTGGCCGCACGAGCCGCTGATCGATAATGTGCCGACCGGCGACGCGATCATCTGGACCGGCTTTAGCATTATTTTCCTGCTGGGCGGTATTGGTCTTCTGGTCTGGTACCACGCGTCCCAGCCGAAAGAACCCTTGGCAGAACGAATTCCCGCGAGCGATCCCTTGATCGCCGACAAGCCGACACCGTCGCAGTTGGCGACCATCAAATATTTCTGGGTGGTCGCGGGACTCTTTTTGGTGCAGATCATCATGGGAGTGATCACCGCCCATTACGGTGTTGAAGGGAACGAGTTTTACGGCATCCCTCTGGCGGAGTGGTTGCCGTACGCGGTTACCCGTACCTGGCACACGCAACTTGGCATTTTCTGGATCGCCACCGCCTGGCTTGCGGCAGGACTCTATATCGGCCCGGCCGTCTCCGGCTTCGAGCCGAAGTTTCAGAGACTTGGCGTAAACGTTCTTTTCGGCGCGCTTATCGTCGTCGTTGTCGGCTCAATGGTCGGTGAGTGGCTTTCCGTAAAGGGAATGCTCTCGGGCGACAGTTGGTTCTATTTCGGACACCAGGGATACGAGTATGTTGATCTTGGCCGTGTCTGGCAGATCGGTTTGCTGATCGGCCTTTTCCTCTGGCTCTATCTTGTTGGGCGCAACGTCTTCGCTGCTATCCGGAAAGGGGGAGAACAGAAAACGCTCCTCACCATGTTCATTATCTCCGCCATCGCGATCGGCGGTTTCTACATGGCCGGTCTAATGTGGGGGAAAGGAACCCACCTCTCCATCGTCGAATACTGGCGCTGGTGGGTGGTGCATCTGTGGGTGGAAGGATTCTTCGAGGTCTTCGCGACCGTGGTGATCGCTTTCATGTTCGCGCGATTGCAGTTGATCCGGATCGCGACCGCCAATTCGTCGGTGCTGTTCGCCACCACGATCTTTTTGACCGGCGGTATTGTCGGAACCTTGCATCATCTCTATTTCTCCGGCACACCAACCGCGGTGATGGCGCTCGGCGCTGTGTTCAGCGCGCTAGAAGTGGTGCCGCTGACGATCATCGGCTTTGAGGCATGGGACAATATCCGGCTGTCGCGCTCGACTCCCTGGGTGGCGAAGTATCGGTGGCCGATCCTCTTTTTTGTCTCGGTCGCGTTCTGGAATATGCTGGGAGCCGGTCTTTTCGGATTTATGATCAATCCGCCTATCGCGCTCTATTACATGCAGGGACTCAATACGACTCCGGTGCATGCTCACTCCGCGCTGTTCGGCGTCTATGGGATGCTCGGCATCGGGCTGATGCTCTTCTGCCTTCGCATTCTCTATGTGCGAAATGACTGGAAGGACAACGTGATCAAGTTCTCCTTCTGGACGATCAACGGCGGTCTGCTCGCCATGGTGCTGTTGAGCTTGTTGCCGATCGGCCTGCTTCAAACCTGGGCATCGGTGGAGCATGGCTACTGGTTCGCGCGCAGCGCAGAGTTCCTCTATTCGCCAACTGTCCAGGTCTTCAAGTGGCTCAGGGCGATCGGCGATACCGTCTTTGCTGTCGGCGCGGTGGTGCTGTCGCTGTTTGTCTTTGGACTGGCGACCGGCCACTCATTGCTCAAGGGGCGGTCGACCGACAAAAATCAGATCTCGAAAAAGTAAAACCCGCCTTTACTCTACAAAAAAACGCCGGAAGCAGTCTCTGCTTTCGGCGTTTCAAACAATGATGCTGTGCCTGGCTCGACTATGCTTCCGCCATCGACTTTCGACCAAAGAGTGAGTAGAGCACCGGCAGGATGAACAGCGTCAGCGCGGTTGATGTCAGCACTCCGCCGATAACGACTGTCGCGAGCGGGCGCTGAACTTCCGCGCCGATAGAAGCAGAGACAGCCATCGGCAGGAAACCGATCGCCGCCACCAGCGCGGTCATCATCACCGGCCGAAGTCTCGCCACCGCGCTTTCCGCGATGGCCGACTCAAGCGGCAGACCGTCGGTCCGCATTCGCTTGATCGACGATACCAGCACCAAACCATTCAAGACCGCGATCCCGGACAGCGTGATAAAACCGACACCCGCGGAGATTGAGAACGGCATACCGCGTAACGTAAGCGCGATCACGCCCCCCAGCGCGGCCAACGGCACGCCGGAGAAGATCAGGATCGCGTCGCGCAGGGAACCGTAGGTCCAATACAGCAGTCCAAGGATCAAAAGCAGCGCGAGCGGCACTACTATCGCGAGGCGCGCCTGCGCCCGCTCCAGATTCTCGAACTGTCCGCCATAGCGGACAAAATATCCCGGTGGAAGCGATATCTGTTTCGCGATCCGATCGCGAACCTCATCCACAAACGAACCAATATCCCGACCACGCACATTCGTCTGCACGATCGCGCGCCGCTTCCCCCACTCGCGCGTGATGCTGGCCGGTCCGGCGGCCAACGCCGGGACGGTCACCTGGTCGAGCGTCAACTGCGCGCCGGTGCGCGATTGCAACGGGATCCGTTCGACATCCTCAGGGACCTCGATGTACGAAGAATCCAGCTTCATCACGAGATCGAATCTTCGCTGGCCCTCGTACAGTTCGCCCGTTTGAATACCGCCGATCGCTTCAATGTACGACAGTACTTCCGACGCCGGCAGATCATGGCGCGATAGCCGCCGGCGGTCCACCGCCAACTGAAAGACCGGCTGGCCGGTCAACTGTTCAATTGTCACATCCGCCGAGCCAGGGATCGTCTCGATCAGCGCCGATATTTCCTCAGCTTTCTCCTCCAGGAGATTCAGATCGTCGCCGAAGATCTTGATACCAAGATCAGCGCGGATCCCCGCGATCATCTCATTCACCCGCATCTCGATCGGCTGGGTAAAGACGCGATTCATCCCCGGCAGGTCATTTACTTCCGCGTCGATCAAGGCCACCAGCTCCTGTTGTGAACTCGCTCGCGTCCAGCGTTCGCGCGGGGTCAACGTAATGAACAAGTCAGAAACTTCCAGCCCCATCGGATCGGTAGAGAGTTCAGCCGTGCCGGTACGAGTCCAGATCTGGTCGATCTCATCGGGGAACTTCGCCTTCACCAGCTGCTCAACCCGATTGCCGTACTCTTTCGACTGCTCGAGCGAAATACCGGCCAGCTTGACAAAGTTCACCGCGATCGTCCCTTCATTGAGTCTTGGGACAAACTCGGAGCCGAGGCGATTGAAGAGGAGCATCCCGGCAACCAGAAGAACCAGCGACATAGCTATCACCGGCGTGCGGTGGTTTAACGACCAGTCAAGCGCGATCCGATAATGCCGTTGCAGCCAGAGAACCATCCGAGGTTCAGCATGCTGTTTGGGGGATCTCAGGAACGCTCCAAGCAGGGCGGGGAGAACCGTAAATGACAGGATCAAAGAACCGAGCAGGACAAAAATGACCGTCATCGCCATCGGGCGAAACATCTTCCCCTCAACTCCTTCGAGCGTCAGGATCGGCAGATAAACCAGCATGATGATCAGCTCGCCGAACAGCGTTGGCTTGCGAACCTCAAGGATGGCGTTTCTCAATACATCCAAACGCGGCTGCCCATTGTTGGCGCGTTGAAGGCGGCTGACCGCGTTTTCCACCTGTATCACCGCGTTATCCACGGCCAGCCCGAAATCTATCGCGCCGAGAGACATCAACGATCCCGCTATCCCAAAGCGGGTCATCAGGTCAAACGCGAACAGCATCGAGAGCGGAATGGCCGACGCGACGATCAGTCCCGCGCGAAAGTTGCCGAGAAACGCGAACAGAACCGCGATAACCAGTATCGCGCCGTAAAAGAGATTGTGTTTGACCGTGTCGAGCACGTTGTCCACCAGATCAGTTCGCGCGTACACCGGCTTGACCTCAACCCCTGGCGGGAGCGACTGCGTTATCTCATTCAGCCTGTCAACCATTCGCTGGGTGACATCATGGGAGTTCTCGCCGGTCAACATGAAGCCGAGTCCGAGGACAACTTCGCCGTTCCCCTGGTGGGTAGCCGCGCCGCGCCGGATCTCGTGTCCGACCACAACATCCGCGATGTCCTGCACACGAATCGGCACTCCGTCGCGTGACTCGAGCACCAGCGCCTCGATCTCTTCGCGCGTCGAGACCTGGCCGACTCCCTGCACTACGGTCTGCTCGCCGCCGCGAACCATTTCCCCTCCGGAGACATTTCGCACTCCGCGGCTGACCGCCTCGACGATCTCCTCGAGGCGCAAGCCGTATTGCACGACGCGATTGGGATCAAACAAAATCTGGTACTGTTTTTCGAACCCGCCCCAGCTATTTATCTCGGCGACTCCCGGCACCGACTGGAGTTGCGGCTTGATGATCCAATCCTGCACCGTGCGGGCATCAGTTGGGTCATCAGCGGAACTTATCACCACATACTGGAGCACTTCGCCCAGTCCGGTTGAGACCGGCCCAAGCCGCGGCGATTCGACGCCATCCGGCAATTCAACTGAGACCAGCCGCTCGGTCACTTGCTGACGCGCGAGATAGACGTCGATGCGATCTTCGAAGATCAAGTTGACCTGACAGAGCCCGAACTTCGAAATAGAGCGAACCTCGGTCAGGCCGCTTAATCCCGAAAGCTCCCGCTCGACCGGATACGTGATCTGCCGCTCAACTTCCTCGGGGCTCCAGCCTGGAGCGGAGACATTTACCTGCACCATGACCGGCGTCGTATCCGGAAAGGCGTCAAACGGCAATCGAAACAGCGCGACCGTGCCGAGCACGATCAGCAGGCCGGCCAGAGCGAGGATGAACCAGCGCCGCTGGAGCGTAAAATCGATCAGTTTATGCAGCATGCTACCTGGCCTCAAGGCCGCAACACCCGGCGCCGATCGAACCTTTTTTCAGCTCGGTCTTCAGCAAATAGCTGCCATCGACGACAACCATCTCACCCGGCGCCACACCGGACAGGACGCGATAATGGTCGTTGTCACCGCGCGCGATACTCACCTTGCGGGGGCGATAGCGGTCAACCGCCTCTTGCACAAAGACAACATTGCAGCACCCCTCCCACTGCACGGCGTCACGTGAGACGACCGCGAGCGTGTTGTCGTCGTCGGTATAGATTTTGGCGCGCCCGAACAGATTTGCTTTTACGCCACCCGGCGCGGACAGCAATTTCGCGCGAACCGTTCCCGTGCGAGTCTTTGGATCAAGATATTGCGCGACCCAGATGACTTTGCCGGCGACCCGCTCAACCGCGTTTCCATCGATTGAGAACTCTACCGCCTGACCCTCATGGATCTCCGCAAGATCCCGTTCGCGGACCTGGGCTTCGATCCAAACTTCCGAGGGATCACCGATCATCGCCAGCGGCCTGCCTGCCTCGAGCAATTCGCCGACCGGCGCGCGTCGTTCGACCAAAAGACCGTTGGAAGTCGCGCGGAGAGTGTAGCGCTGGGAGACCTGCTTTGACGCAAGCAGATCATCGCAATCAGTCGCGGCGAATCCGGCTGTCAGGAGCAATCCTCGCACACCGGCGAAGATCGCCTCGGCGGCGCGGAAGTCGGCTTCGAGTTTCTCGTACTCGGATTGGCTCAGCAGATCTCGCTCGCGCAGAGATTTGGCGCGCGCGAGTTCCTGTGTTGAGACCGCGTGGCGCGCCGATGCCTCAAGATAATCCGCCTGCAAGCGCGCGATATCCGGCGATTCTAATTCCGCGAGTTTCTGTCCGCTAAAGATCCGATCCCCCGGCTCGACAAACCAGCGAGCGACCAGCACCGGGACGGTGATGGTCAGCGTGGTCGTCTTGGTGTCATCAAAGCGGATCTCGGCGGGCGCCTCGATGAACGCTTCTGATTGTTCGTTCAGCACCGGCTCGACCGACAGGCCCGCGCGGGTCGCGGTTTCGACCGATGCAAACTGGATGATCGAATTATTGGTGGCGCAATCGACGACATTGGCTGGATAAAATACCGATGTCCGGATCGGCTCGATCAGTGCCACCGTCTGAAGCGGCTCCTGCGGGAAATGGATGTCGGGATTGCAGAGGCGGCAATGCGACTCCGGCAACCCATGCCCGCCGCACCAGTCGTTTTTCGCCTTGAACTCGGCGATCAACTCCGGGTGGCAGAGCGTGCACTGCGATTCCGGGACACGGTGCTCCGCGCACCAATCCAGCGTTGACGCGCCGGACGTGTCGTTGCCATGGCCATCATTTGCGGAATATTCAGATGTTGTCTCCGCTGACTCGGCACTCGGTTCGGAGCTCATAAAGCTTCGGCTGCCGAGCCCGACCGCG
Organism: Candidatus Zixiibacteriota bacterium; assembly: GCA_023700785.1. Lineage (GTDB taxonomy): Bacteria > Zixibacteria > MSB-5A5 > GN15 > FEB-12 > FEB-12. Next base: position 2,289 of record JAMPYH010000088.1, on the reverse strand, counting down.
ATCCCAGCCGCCAGTATGATCAGATAAAGAACCCAGTTTTTCATGACTGGAACTCCTCACAACAAAAGTTTGTCCGCAGGCACAAGTCGCCCGCGGTAATTCAGAGGGAGATCGATCCGCGTGAGTTACGCGAGTCGGGGAGGAAGTTCCGGCAACAGCACATATCCGGGGGAGGGTATGGCCGGGCTAACGACAAAGTCGGTCGAATTAGATGGATCGACTATGGTGAAATCAACTGAAGACGCGGGGAGCGCGGAGAAACTGAGAGAGCAGCCACAATTATAGAAGCAGTCGGCGCAGGGAGAATCGCAACAGTCATCTCCTTCGGCGCAAAACTCCTCCTGCGGCAGAACCATCGGCACCGCCAAAAGGAGCATCAGGAATATGGTCAGGGCTGCTTTCATATAGCTGATCATAAGATACAATATCGGTCGGATTTGGCAAGGGTAAAGCGGCCGGAGAGGCCGGCATCTATCACGATGCCGGCCAACCGGTTAACGCTGCTTGTAGTGCTTCCGTATCGACATGTGGATCTTCTTCCAGCGCGCCTTCTCCTCAAGCATCGCGCGGACATCCTGCTTGCGATGCAGGTATTTCAGCTCGCGTTGAAGTTTGAGGTATGACGCGAATCGCTCTTCTGCAAGTGAACCGTCCGCCAGCGCGGCCTGGATCGCGCACCCCGGCTCGCTCGAATGTCCGCAGTCGGCAAACTTACATCGCGCCGCGATCCGCGCGACATCATCGAATGAACTATCGAGGCTGGATTCATCCGCCCATAGTTCCACCTGCTTCATGCCGGGGGTGTCGATAACGACCGCTCCCGACGGAAGCTGGATCAGCTCGCGCCAGGTGGTGGTATGTTTGCCGCGGCCATCGGCTTTTAATTCACGGGTCGCCAACAGCTCCTCGCCCAGCAGGGCATTGATCAGCGTTGACTTCCCCGCCCCGGATGACCCGAACATCGCTACCGTCTTGCCGACTCCGAGGTACGGATCAAGCTGTTCCAGACCTTCGGAGCAAAGCGCGCTGATAGCGTGCACCGGCGCGCCGAGCGCGATAGCTTCGATCTCCGCGATCGCTGAATCGATCTCGATAGCGACATCGGTCTTGGTCAGAAGGATCACCGGCGACGCGCCACTCTCCCAGGTGAGCGTGAGGTAGCGCTCGATCCGGCGTGGATTATAATCGCGGCCAAGATCCATCACCAGGAAAGCGAAATCGACATTTGACGCGACCACCTGTTCTTCGGTGGTGGATCCGGTCATCTTTCGACTGAAGATCGACCTTCGCGGAAGGATCGCGTGGATCGACCCGAAATCCGATTGCGGTTGTTTCTCCAGCGCCACCCAGTCGCCGACCGCCGGGAAATCGGCGCGCGATCGCACCTGGTGCCGGAATCGGCCGGTGATCTCCGCGCGACAGTCGCCGCTGTCGGTCAGTACGTGATAGCGCTCTTTGTCCTCGCGCGCGACCCGGGCCGGGATCCGGCCGGCGTCGCGGTAAGGGCGAAACGCGTCATCAAAAGAAGGATTCCAACCTAAGGTATCTATACTCATGTTTTGGTTCTTTCGGCTTTGGTTCAATGATACCGCACTCCAGAACCTCGCTGAGTTTCCACTGGGGACGTCTCTCCTGCGAGTCCGGCGAACGGAACTTGTCGTTTTTCTTCAGGTCAATAGTCATGTCAGACATGGCTACTCCTTTCTCACATGCAAAGGGTTACGCCGCCGATGGACCTCAGGTGAGCCATCGCGCCGGCAATCGAGACGCCGTCGGCCGGACTACCAATAAAAAAGCCGTCATCGGACGGCTGGTCTGCTCAGGGAATAAAGTAAAACCCTAACGACAAGCCAGGCCGAGGCGCACGTTTCCAATCACCGATACTCTTTGCATATGTACGCCTCCTTTCCGCTTTCGCAGGTTTCCTGTGATTTGTTGAACTATACGACGTGCCTAAGATAATGTTTCGGCAACATCTGTCAAGACTCAAGTAGGTTGGCCAAAACTGGACTGGATGGGTCTAAGTGAAGCCCTATTTACGGACTCCGAGTCAACACATTTAGCGATAAGTAGTAGGCCGGATGTAACACTGCATCGCTCGACTTTCACGCACGCAGAAAGTCATTGACACGCCAGCCCACATTGGCTATGTATTCGGTGCGGGGCTGATTAACCTCTAATCCGGGAGTCTCGTATGCGTAACAAATTCCTTGTATTATCTCCTATTTTGGTCCTATTTTGTGTGGTAACGGCGCTGGGTGCTAAAATGTACCCACCCGTTGAACCGCC
>JAMPYH010000087.1 GCA_023700785.1 Candidatus Zixiibacteriota bacterium | reverse complement strand
GCGGCGGTGATCGCGATGCTCTCCATTGGCGAAGGAGCCAAGGAGGAAGCGCTCGAGCAGATCTCGATCCTCGGGATCAATAACATCATTGTCAACGCCAAGGTGCTCGACGAAACCGCCGAGGCGAAATCAGGGAGCCAGCGTTCGCTGGGGCTCTCCATCGCCGACGGCGAGAATATCGCCCGGTTCCCCGAACTGGTCGCGAACGTGGTCCCGCAGCGGTTCGAAGCGCTCGGGAATGTCAACGCCAACGGCAACCAGAGCCCGGCTCGCGTTGTCGCCACCACTCCCGAGTTTGTCCTGTCATCATCCATTGAAGTCGATTACGGCCGCTTTTTGACCGACATCGACAACACTTCCTTTGCTCAAGTGTGCGTACTTGGATCCAAGGTCAAGCGCAATCTCTTCGCGTTCTCCAACCCGATAGGGCAGATCATCCGGATCGGCGACCTTGAGTTCACGGTGATCGGGGTGATGGCTGACAAATATATCGGGCGCGGAAAGGTCGAAGGCCTGGAATTGAAGAATTTCAACGAGGATGTCTATATCCCGTTCAATACCGCCCTCAAGAAGTTCGACCGGAAAGCCCCCGCCGCGGGGTTCCCGGGTATGTTTAGAATGAATGGCGATGAAGAACAACAAGTCGGCGCCATTCCCGAGATAGATCAATTGACGATCACGGTCCGCGACCTGGAGTATGTGGGCGCGGTGACGAAACTTATCGAGCGGATCCTTGAGCGCCGCCACTACAAGGTGCCGGATTACGAGATCGTGGTCCCGGAGTCACTGCTCCGGCAATCACAGAAGACGCAGCGGATCTTCAATATCGTGATGGGGGCGATCGCCGGGCTGTCCTTGCTGGTGGGCGGCATCGGCATCATGAATATCATGCTGGCAACCGTCCTCGAACGAACTCGCGAGATCGGCGTCCGGCGGGCGGTCGGCGCGACACGCGCTGACGTTATGCGTCAATTCCTGATCGAGGCGACCATGATCTGCCTGCTCGGATGCAGTATCGGCATAGTGGTCGGCCTGCTCATTTCGCGCGTGATCGCGTTTTACGCCGGATGGCCGACCATCGTCTCGCTCTATTCCATCGTTCTCGCGGTGGGAGTCTCGACAACAGTCGGAATAATTTTTGGGCTTTATCCCGCACGCAAGGCCGCCCGGCTGGATGTAATAGAATCGCTTCGGTACGAGTAAGATTTCACACGGAGAGAGGAAGATGTACAGGAGATCATTCGCGGCGCCGGTTATTGTCCTCTGTATGCTGGGGCTTTCCTCCGGCGCCAGGTCACGACCGATCACCCTTGAGGAAGCGATGGATATCGCCGTCAATCGATCGGCCCGCGGGTCGGTCATCCGGGGAGATCTGGATGTCGCCGAACAGTCTTATCGGGCGAAACGGATCAATTTCTATGTCCCCGAAATATCGCTCAATGGTTCGCTGCCATCGTACGCGGAGGATGAGTCGTACCGCTTTTTCTACGGCTCTCCGCTCAAGCAGCTCTATCGAACCAACGACTTTGGGCTGACATCCTTCATTCAGCTCAAACAAGCGTTGCTCACCGGCGGCGGCTTCACGGTCAAAGCCAACCTGACCGCAAACGAGTCCGAGTACCCGAACACCGCGTCGCCGGGTTTTTTCTACAACGAAAAGAACCGCCAGGGATTCTTCCAATTCTCGCTTGATCAGCCGCTGCTCAAGCCGTCGGAGTCAAAGTTTGAACTGAACAACCGCAAGGATGATTTTCAGATCGCGGCATTGACTCGAGTGGAAGAAACCACCGCGCTTCAAAAGGAAGTGATCGAGGCGTACGTGGGCCGACTGCAAACCGCGCTCAAGGCTGAGATCGCCGACGTGAAGTTTGAATCAGCCAAACTGAAGGCGGATATCGATTCGAGCAAAGTGCGGGATGGTGTTGTCTCCGAAGAGACCTGGCTGGGGACGTCGTCCGCGCGGCTTGACGCGGAACTCAATCAATTCGACGCGCATTCCCAATTGACGGAGAAAAATCGCCAACTCGCCATGCTGCTTGACATGGATGTGAACGAGAACCTTGAACCAATAGCGCCGGTGGTCGATTCGCATCCGACTGAATCTTCGCTCCGGCAGTTGGTGTCAAACTGGGAGAGCAGTATCCCGGTCAAAAAGGCGGAACTTCAGCACCGCAAATCCGAGCGCGCGGCCGACTACGCCGCCGGTTCGCACGGTTTGACCGGAAGCCTGACGGCTAACTATGCCATCGGGCGCGGCAAGGTGGAGGTAGAGGGGCAGCCGAATGACAATATCAACACGAATAGCTGGGATGTCGCGCTGAATGTCATATTGCCGATCTGGGATGGCGGCGCGTCGAGCGCGTCAGTCAAAGCGGCCCGTCTTTCGTCCGAAAAATCCCGCCTCGAATATCAAAAGGTGCAAAAGGCGACCCGCGCGGAGCTCGAGGGGATGGTCAACAAGTACAATGTCAGCTATCGCAAACTAGCCGTCCTTCAGCAGCAGGTCGATCTGGCGGAGAGCAAGTTCCGGATCGCGGAAGAACGGATGACAAACGGCGAGATATCCCGCATAACCTACCTGGAGAGCCAGGTTTTCCTGCTAGAAGCTCGGGACAAATATCTGGGTGAACTGAAAAACTATCTCTTGAATAAAGCCGATTTGCATGGCAGATTTGTCTCATAATGGGACCCAAGCTGGTTATTCGAGCGCCCAATCATCTGGGCGACTGCATCATGGCTATCCCCATGATCAACGAAACGCGCGAGGTCTATCCTGGCGCGACGGTCACGCTATTGGTTCCCGAGGCGCTCGCCGAACTATTTGATAACAATCCGGCTGTTGATGAGATCATTCGCATTCCGACCGAGCATGTGCACGGGATGATCGCGGTGATGAAGATCAAGGATCTGCTCGCGCCGCACCAGTTCGACATCGGCTATATCCTGCCGCCTTCGTTTGGCGCGGCGGCGTCGTTTAAGCTCGGCGGCGTGAAAGAGCGGATCGGCTATGTCGCGGATGGCCGGCGGCTCCTGCTCTCTCGCCCGCTGCCGCTCTCGACCCCCCTCAATCATCAACACCGTTCACTGACCTATTTCGATCTGCTTCGACGGGCGACGCAGTCGCCGCTCGACTATGTTGAGCCCAGACTGTTCCTGACGCAGGAGGATACTCGCCGGGGGATGGAGTTGCTGGCCGGACTCGGTCTGGAGACAGGCGCGCCATACGCGGTGATCGCGTTTCAGGCGGTCGCTGAGTCGCGTCGATGGGGCATCGAAAAGTATATCGAGCTGGCCCGGCGATTGAGGAAGTTTCACAGTTTTCATATCGTGCTGATCGGCGGAGCCGCGGACCAGCGACTGGGTGATACTTTCGTTCAGGAAGCATCCGTCGGCGCGATCAATCTCGCGGGAAAAACGACCCTGCGCGAGTCGGCGGCGATACTGGCATCGGCCTCGATATTTGTCGGCAATGACTCGGGTCCGGCTCACCTGGCCGCGGCGGTCGGCGCCCCACTGGTGGTGATCTCCGGGGCGGATGACCCGCAGGAAACATCGCCGATATCGAAGCGGAAACGGTTGGTCCGACTCGAGGAACTTGAGTGCATCGGCTGTGTGAAAAACAAATGTCCGCTGAAGGGGAAGGATTTCATGCGCTGCATGGAGGATATCACGGTTGATATGGTCGAGGGCGAGATCATACGCCTTTTGACCGAACGTCCGTCTTGATCGGTCCCTCCTGCGGAAACAGGCGTCTTCTCACTTACTCCCCGAAAACTGAACGTACAAGAGGATCGCCATGACGATGCTGAAGATCACTCCGGTGAGAAAGCCGTTGCGGAACGTGAGATATTGGGTGAAGCGCGAGCTCTTCGACTTCGTCGCCGCGTTTAGATCAGACTGGCAATGTTTGCATTTCACCGCCTGCGGATGGATCGGTTCCTTGCAGAACGGACAAGCGCCGGCGGTCTTGGCGAGACTCATGGCGACAACAAATCCTCGCCACGAGCCTTCATCAAGTTAAAACAGGGGGGCGTTACTTCTCGGTCGCGTCGCCCGATGATTCAAAGCCGATCGGTTTTCCCGAATTGGGGATACCGTGTATTTTGATCTCGCCAAACTGACCCTCGAATTTCTTGATATTATCGCTCAGCGCTTTCTCCAGCAATTTGGCATGCATCGGGGTCATGATGATACGCGATAGGACACGGGCTTTGGGGGCGCCGGGCATGATCCGGGCGAAGTCGATGACGATCTCGGTCGGGGAGTGAGTGATCATCGCCATGTTGGCGTAGACCCCTTCTGCTTCCTTCTCGCCGAGTTCTATGTTAATCTGTTGGCGCGGTTGGGCTTCCATCTATTCTCCTGAGGTTTTCTCATTATATCTGGACTTGTCAGGTGGTTGCCAGTGTAATATATTCAACAGGTATGTCAATAACAGTCTTAACCCGGCATCTGCCACAACCAAAACGAGCCAATCACCGATGATCAAAGCCGATCGTGTAGAGCATATCCTTGCCCGGATGGGAAGTTCGCGGGTCCTGATCCTCGGCGACATTATGCTGGACGAGTACCTCTTTGGGACGGTCACCCGCATCTCGCCGGAGGCGCCGGTTCCGGTGGTGCAGATAGAATCGACCAAGATCCTGCTTGGCGGCGCGGCCAACGTGGCTAACAATATACGGTCGCTCGGCGACGAACCGATCCTGGTCGGGACGGTCGGCGAGGATGAAGCGTCGGTCAAACTGGCGCAACTGCTCCGTGAGAAGCAGATCTCCCGGGATTTCCTGGTCAATGACGAATCGCGCCAGACGACGATCAAAACCCGCATTATCGCGCATTCCCAGCAAGTGGTTCGTGCCGATCGCGAGTCCCAGCATGAACTGGATGCCGAGACTGAACAGCGCGTCTTAAAGCGTTTCCAGTCCGTGGCGGACGGCATCAAGGCGGTGATCATCTCCGACTACGGCAAAGGCGTCATCAGCCGGACGTTGCTTGAAGCGGTCATCGAGATCTGCGTTCAGCGCGATATCTTTATCGCGGTCGATCCGAAAGAGACGCACTTCTTCAATTACAAACGGGTCTCGCTCATCACGCCAAACCACCATGAAGCCGGGTTCGCCTATGGGCGCCGCATTCATTCCGAGAAAGATCTGCTCGAGGTCGGCAATGGGCTGCTCGAAAAATTACAGGCCAAGGCGATCCTGATCACGCGCGGGCCGCAAGGTATGTCGCTCTTCAGCCATGACAGCACCCCGACCCACATTCCGACATTCGCGCGCCAGGTGTACGATGTGACCGGCGCCGGTGATACGGTGATCGCGACTTTCGTAGCCTCGATCTGCGCCGGCGCGAGCCTTACCGAGGCCGCGATTATCTCGAACGCCGCCGCCGGATACGCGGTCGGTGAACTTGGCACCGCCACTATTACCAAACATCAGCTCCAGAAAGAGCTTGACCGCAACATCAAGAACGGAAATGTCCTTTCCCAGGTGATTCGGGACTAATAGTCTCAGTTCTTCCAATGAAAATGCTCCGAACCTCCGCAAATCTCCTGCTGGCGCTTGCGTCTTTCGCGTTGCCGGCAACGGCGGCGCCGACGCTCCTGAAGTTCGCGCCTTCTCCCGAGACCGATTACACGGTACGCTCGTTTTCGACCCGGACAACCACGCTGGGCGACCGCCACATTGGCGCGGACACGACGTATCGCACGTGGGAATGCAAATTGCGCGCTGAAGGCAAGGGCTGGGTCATTAACAGCGTTTGCACCGATTTTCAGGGAGTGCGCGACAGCCTTCCGCTGGACTCGCAGGTCACCGGGCTTTTGGTCGGTCTTAAGACCACGATGACGCTTGACTCGATCGGACAGGCGATCACGGTTGAAGGATACCCTGAATTGCGCAGCAAGGTGTTGACGCTGGAGGATACCTCCGCCGTACGCCAGATCAATGAAATGATAAGCCCCGAACTGATGGCGTCCAAAGATCTGGACGAATGGAATCTCCGGCTCGCAAGTCTGGTCGGGAGACAATTTAGTGTCGGCAGTGTCACCCATCAGATGTCAGAGATCGCTCTGCCGGATGACGCCAAACTGATGCAGTTCGAGCTGGACATCCTGCTGGATACGCTGCGATTTCAGGGGCGCCTGTTCGCGCGTCTGATGCACTACGCCGATACCGACCCGATACGACTGGCGAAAACGACCAATCGCTCGGTGGGCCGCATGGCCGAGATCTTCAAAATGCCCGACACACTGCTTGCCCATTTTTCGGAACCGGTCTCGGACTACCGCACCACCCATGAGATGATCTTCGATGTAGAGACGCTGATGCTGGCCTCGGAGAAGATCGAGCGGGAAGTGGTCCTCAGGCAGATACAAGAACTGGATCGTACTATTTTTTCTCATCTGATCGAAACGACCGAGAAGAGCTACATCTACAGCAGGCGGTAGTATGCCGATAGATCGACTCATTCCTCGCGGTCGCGCGGCATCCTTGGCGACACGTCTCCACCGAACCTCGCGGCGGATCGTCTTCACTAATGGCGTGTTTGACATTCTTCATCGCGGTCATGTGGAGTACCTGACCAAGGCACGCTCCTTTGGAGACCTGTTAATTGTCGGATTAAACCGAGATTCATCGGTGCGAAAGATCAAAGGTCCGTCCCGGCCATACCAGAAGGAGCGGGATCGAGCCGCGGTGCTGCTGGGCCTGCGCGCGGTTGATTACGTGATCCTCTTCTCCGAAGAGACCCCCGACCTCCTAATCCGAGCGCTTCGCCCGGACGTACTGGTCAAAGGGGCCGATTACCGGGAATCAGAGATCGTCGGAGCGGAGTTCGTCCGCTCTTATGGCGGTTCGGTTCGACGGGTGCGACTTACTCCCGGACGCTCCACTACCTCTATCCTCAAGCGCATGTCACGTGCGGGAAAGAAACGCTGAGCATGCCGCTACCTTCCACGTCTGACCATACCTTCAGACTTGCCCGGCAGGGGTATTGGCCCGCCTGGGCGGCGGAGAGTCTTGTCGCTGGAAAACTGAGCGAAGTTGTTCAGCTCTGCCGCGAACGGCTGGCCGAAGATCCGAGCCTGCTTTCGGGCCGGCTGCTGTATGCCAGAGCGTTAGTGGAGTTAAATCAGGTGGAGTCCGCGCGCGAACAACTCTACATGGCGCTGGCAGTCGATCCGGACAATCTGGTCGCGCACAAACTACTGGGTGATTGCGCCTATCAGGCGGGGGATGATCTATCCGGGATGGCGCACTATGAGCGGGTCCTCGAGATCGATCCAGATGGTCATGGCCTATGTTGTGTCATCAAGGCGAATCCGAACGAGCGGACTCATACCATCACGATAACCCGACCGGAAGAGCCGGTGGTCTCGTCCGAGCCGATACCGTTGCGCTCAATCCCCTTTTATACAGAAACCATGGGTGATCTTTATCTGGCGCAGGGATATCCCCGCCTGGCGGCAACTGTTTACAAAGTACTGCACGAACGGAGCCGCCACCCGCGTCTCCTGGAGAAATTGTCGCAGGCCGAAGAAAAGGTCAAAGCTAAGGAATAGGAAATTACATCATGTCGAACAAACGTGTCGATCTGCTTCGCAAAAAACTGGCCGCCGATAATATCGACGCGCTCGTGGTCACCAATATGCCGCAGGTGCGCTACCTGACCGGTTTCAGCGGGTCATCGGGCGTGCTGATCATCACCCCGAAAAACGGAGAGTTTATCACTGATTTTCGTTATAACGACCAGGCCAAGGCGCAGGTAAAGGGCGCCAGTGTGACGATCAGCAAGGGAGACTCGTTCACCGCCATCAAAGACCAGCCGTCGCTCAAAACGAAAAACCTGCGGGTTGGTTTTAGCGGCGAGTTTGTGTCGGTCTCGGCGCGTGAGCGCCTGGTCAAATATCTTCCCGACGCTCTGCTGGTCAATGCGGATTCAGTTTTATCCGATCTTGGGTGGGTCAAAGACGGAGAAGAGATCGCGCATATCAAAAAGGCCGCCGCGATAGCGGATGTCGCGTTCGAACGGATCCTCAATATCGTGAAGCCCGGAATCACCGAAAAGGATCTGGCGGCTGAGCTTGAATATCAGATGCTGATGCTTGGTTCTGAGCGTCCGGCTTTTGAAACGATCGTCGCGTCGGGCTATCGGTCGGCGATGCCGCATGGCGTCGCGTCGGCCAAGAAAGTGAAAAAGGGGGACTTTGTGACGTTCGACTTTGGCGCGACCATCGAAGGTTCAGTTTGCGACATCACCCGAACAGTGGTGGTCGGCAAAGCGACCGGTCGCCAGAAGAAGATCTACGATATCGTTCTCAAATCGCAGGTAGCCGGTTGTAAGAAGATCCGCGCCGGCATCCCGGGGAAGGCGGTGGACGATGTTTGTCGCCAGATCATCACTAAGGCCGGATATGGCAAGAACTTCGGTCATGGCACCGGTCACGGCATCGGCATTTTTATCCACATGGGTCCACGACTCTCTCAGTTGTCCCCTGATAAGCTGTTGCCTAACAACGTGGTAACGGTTGAACCGGGTATCTATATCTCAGGCTGGGGGGGAGTGCGTATTGAGGATGACGTCGTAGTCACTCCCAGCGGCGGCCAGGTGATCAATCGGGCCGAAAAAAAATTGTTGGAACTCTAATAGGGGCGGGGTATTATTTTCGGTGGGCCACTACGGTTAGCACCGTGGAGGCCCATGTTCTACGGGCGGTTCATGTAAAGGATTAGGGATGAACGAGAACTATATTAAGAAATTGATTCGACTTGTCGAAGAATCGGAGATAGAGTCTCTTGAGGTCTCAAGTTGGGGCCGGAAGATCAAGATCACTCAAAAGATGCCGGGCCGGACCAACGGCCACAGCGAGACAGCTCCGGTGCTTCATTCAGTCGCCGCATCCCAGCCCGCAGTCGCGGTCAACGCTCCGCCACATGTCGCGGTCGCGCCTCCGCCGTCGGCTCCGGTCGAAGAGACGGCCAATGTGGTGGCGATCAAATCGCCCATGGTCGGGACATTTTACTCCTCGCCATCTCCCGATTCTCCGCCGTACGTCTCCCTGAATGAGCGCGTTACTGTTGGTCAGGTGGTCTGCATTGTTGAAGCTATGAAGCTGATGAACGAGATCGAATCCGAGGTCAGCGGACGCGTGACCCGGGTCATGGCCGAAAACGGCAAGCCGGTTGAGTTCGGACAGGTGCTGTTC
>JAMPYH010000086.1 GCA_023700785.1 Candidatus Zixiibacteriota bacterium | reverse complement strand
TGCATACGCCGGTGCCGTCGCCGATGGCGGTAGCGAATGTCAATTGCCAGGGAACTGTTGACATCTCCGATCTCTCGCTGATGATCGCGCACCTGGTGCAGGGAGTACCTTTGTGCAATCTTTGCCTCTGATCTGACCTTCCTGTCTGCGAGATTCCTCTCGCGGACCATCATCCAGCATCAGGCGTTGTCTCTCCGACAACGCCTGATTTTTTATGGTCATGCCCAATGATGATCAACGCTTGCCGCCGGCCATCTTTAGAGACTCGGGAAGCTGGCGCAAGCGCGCCATGCTGAGAATACCAAATACCGGCCCGATAGCGAGAAGCATTAGCGCGAGATCCCAGCCGAACGCGACGGCCGCGACCGGCATCAGGTGGATCGTCGCCATGGTGAGGAGAAACCCAAGGCTGGTCTGGACTGTCAGAGCTGTTCCCACATATCGCGGGTCACTCAGTTCGCTGACAGCCGCGCTGAATTGCGCGCTGTCCGCGACCGCCGCGAATCCCCAGATTAGGCAGAAAAGAGTGAACAGCGCCGGAAACGGAATAAGAGATCCCGCGACCAGTGAACAGATCCCGGACGCGACCAGGCTCGCGATTGTCACCGTGGTCCGACCATAACGGTCCGCGAGTTTGCCGGCAAGCAGACAGCCAAGGAATCCCACCGCGATGATCGAAAAGCCGCTGACCCGCCCCCATCCTTCACTCCACCCTGCCGCGCGATAGCTCTCCACCATCACTATCGGCGCCCAGGTCCACATCGCGTACAGCTCCCACATATGCCCCAGATATCCAAAATTGGCCAGCCGGGTCGGTCGGTACCAGAAAAGCTCTCCCGCGAACTTCCAGTTGAACGGAGCTGACGCTGTCAGGTGCGGCCCCGGCCGGAACCAGATCAGTATCATCAATCCCCCAACAATTGCCTGGAGCGAGGTGATGATCATCAGCGTGCGCCAGGGGACAAAGCTCACTTCCCGCAACAACGCCGCTCCGGCGATCAAGTGCGGAAACGCGGATCCGACCGCCAACGCCCCCACCAGAATGCCGATCCCCAGACCGCGGTCTTCCTTGCACCAGGTCGCGATCAACTTCATTCCGGGCGGATAAACACAGGCGAGGGCGGCGCCGGTCAGGAAACGGAGCACCAAGGTCATATAAAAGCCGGTCGATGCCATGGGGATGATCCCGTTCACTATCGCGCCGACAAACGCGCTTATGGCGACCAGCTTCGTGCTTGAAATTCGATCAGGAAGATTCAGCATCGCGCTCCCCAGCGCTCCGCAGACAAAGCCAAGTTGCACGCTCATCGTGATCCAGGAGCGTTGCGCGGAAGAGAGATGCCATAACTCGACTAACTGCGGCACTACCGCCGACGCCGAAAACCAGAGCGTCATCGCCAGCAGCTCCGCGATCGAGAGCAACCATACCTGTTGCCACTTGGATGTTAGTTGAGGCTTGGGCATCTTGTATAAAGGTCAACTCGCGTATGACCTGCCAGAGGTCAGGGAGAAGTCTGCTTGCCCGGAATGCTCTTCTCGTATCAATTCGATCACGCCAGTATAATGAGGTCCGCTGTCTGATGACAGCAGATTTCTCTGGGCCGGCGCCTACGAAGCCCTGACGCTAGTTCACTCTCGACCTCCCTGGCTCCACAATGTATAATACTCCGGCATGGATATTCTCTCACACGCTCTTTGGACCAACCTGCTATTCGCCGAAGCACCGCTTCCGGTGCGGATCACCGCTATCGCCCTGTCCGTACTTCCGGACGCCATCCCGTTCACCCCGACAACTGTAAGGCACTTCCTGAATCAGCGGCGACCTCCCTCAGATCCGGCGAGACCCGGAGATCCGCCGGTCGGATTGCGTTTTGACCGTTGGTCGCATCGCTCTTATGATGTCACTCATTCTCTGCCTGTCTGGCTAACAGTCTTCGGGCTCTGGTATTATCTTTCAGGCGGAGTTCCCTGGCCGATGTTTGGCTGGCTGGTGCACATACTGGTGGACATCCCCACCCATACGCGGAGCTTTTTCGGCACGCCATTTCTCTGGCCGTTCTCAAAGTACAAATTCGATGGCATCAGCTGGGGGGAACGCTGGTTTATGCGGTTGAATTACGGATCGCTTTTGTTGATGTACCTGTATTGGGCGTTCTCTACGCTTGTCTAAAAGAGCCTGAGGTAGAGCCAGTAACAGATCATCTGCGCCAAGGTCAGCGGAATACCGACCCGCGCGAACTCCCCAAATGAAATGGTCTCACCCTGTCGTTCGGCGTTCTGAATGATGATAATATTGCTGGCCGCTCCGAGGATGAGCAGATTGCCCGCGATCGTACTCCCCGCCGCCAACGCCATTTTCGCCAGTATCGGGTCGCCGGTATGCTGAAGTATCGGCAGGTAGAGAGCCACAAACGGGACATTGGAGATCAATTGGCTGATAACTACCGAAATGCCCAGGATCGACGGCAGCGATCCCGCGTTCCAGCCGGCGTAACTCAACATCGATTGAACAGTGCCGGTTCTCCAGACCGACTCCATCAGCACAAACATCGCGGCGAAGAACAGAAGCGTTGCCCAATCGATGCGCCCTAGAACCTTGAACCGGTCTCGACTTAGCAAGAGGATCGGCGCCGCCGCCAGCGTCGCGATCCATGTGAGACTAAAGTCCGGGATGATCCGCACAAATGAGGAGAGGATCCGAAGCGCGATCAAACCGGCCATAAGCCATAGCGAGATTTGAGAGAGCCGGGCGAGTTGTGGGTCGGTCACCGGCTCGACCGCATGCTCAAGTTCAACCGAATGGAACTCCGCCCGGTAAAACAGCTTCAGCATGAAATACGCGATCAGCATGCCGGCGATCGTCGGTGTCGCGAGGTAAACCAGGAACATGACAAAGGCGTTGGGTACCTTTCCGTCCACCGCGATCAACAGGTTCTGCGGATTACCTATCGGGCTTAACGCGCTGCCGGTGGTAATGGCGATGGCCAGGGTCAGGAGCAACAATGTGGGTGAGACGTTGTGCCGACGCGCGAAATAAAGCATCAACGGCGTACAGATGATCGCCAGCGTGTCATTCATGAGGATCGCCGATAGCAGACCCATCGCGAACAGAATGCGGAGGATCAATTGATCCACCGTTCGAGCGGTCCGGAACAGTCGGTCGGACAATTGGTAGAGGTAACCCGATCGATGCAGCGCCTCGCCGACCACAAACATGCCGAGAAGAAACAGCATCACGTCGAGATTGATCGCGCCGAGCGCCGCCTCCGGCGTGATCGAACCGAGCAGCAGCACGGTCAGCGCGCCGGCTAACATGATCTGCCAGATCTGCAGTCGGACACGGCCAACTTGCCGCACAATGATCAACAGGAAAACCGCGATGAGAATGAGGATCGGCGGCTTATCAAGAAGATTCATGCAGGTGTAGGATTACCACCATTTGTTCCGGCGAAACCACCAGAGCATGACTACAACCACCAGGAACATGACCCCCATGATCAGGGGATAGCCATATTGCCAATGAAGCTCCGGCATGAAGTCAAAATTCATACCATAAATGCCCACGACAAATGTCAACGGGATGAATATGGTCGCGATCATGGTCAGGATCTTCATCACCTGATTCATTCGATTGCTGACGGACGACATGTAGATATCCAGCGTTCCCGCCAGCATATCGCGCAGGGTTTCTATCGTATCCATGATCTGCACGGTATGATCCTGGACATCGCGCAAATACAACGCAGTCGCGTGAGTGATAAGCGGCGACTCGTTTCGCTGCATCCCGATGATGACATCCCGGAGCGGCCAGATGGAGCGGCGCATCATGATCAGGTCATTTTTGAGCCGATAGACCGTGCGCAAGGTCATTGGGGTCGGCGACGCCAACACCTGATTTTGCACCTGCTCGAATTGTTCCCCCAACTCTTCGAGCACCGCGAAATAGTTGTCAACCACCATATCTACCAGCGCATACGCCAGGTAGTCGGTGCCGGACTTCAGGAATCGGTCGGTCCCCTTGCGCAGGCGATCTTTCACCGCCGTGAAACTATCTTCCTCAGTTTCCTGAAACGTCAGGACGTAATTCCTTCCAACTATTATTGACAACTCCTCGATCCCGAGCGTCTTATGCGGCGCTGTGAGCGATATTCGTTTGATGGTCAGGAAGAGATAGTCCCCGTAATCTTCAAGTTTCGGCCGCTGGCCGGTGGTGACCAGATCTTCAAGCACCAGTGGATGGAGCGAGAAATGTTTCCCTATGGTCTCTACCAGTGTGGTGTCATGAATACCGTTCAAGTCGATCCAGGTCACGCCCGGCCGGTCGAACGGCATCAGCGCTTCTTCGACCGCGACATTCTTGCTCTCATCGACTCTGCTGTCAGCGTAATGGAGGATCGAAATTCTTACCGGATGTGTTCGTTCCGGACCGGAAAAGACCATAGCCCCGGGCTGCAGTCCCGCTTTTTTGCGAACGCGCTTGATTCCCAGTGCCATTGATTACGGTTTCTCTCCCGGCTTCATGTAGATCGTGCGGATCGGGAACGGGATCACGATCCCCTCCTTCCGGTATCGCTCATGCAATCGCTTGATGAACTCATGTTTTACCAGGTACTGATCAACATATCCCTTGATCCGCAGGATCACCGAAAAACTGATGGAAGATTCACCGAACTTATTGTACCGAATGAACGGCTCAAAGTCCGGCACCGCGCCGGTGACGCTCCGCAGAGCCTCGCGCGCGACATCAATGGTGACCCGTTCGACCATCTCAAGGTCGCTGTCATAGGATACTCCCAGATCGACGATCGTCGACATCTCGCTTGCCGGTTGGTCGAAGTCCGTAACGATCATGGTCGAAAGCTTATTGTTCGGGATGATGTAGATGAAATTCGAAAGGGCCCTAACCGACGTGCTGCGCCAGGAAATATCCTCAACAAATCCTTCCTGCCCCCCCTCAAGACGGATAAAATCGCCGGTCCGGATCTTTCTCGACGCGATGATATGAATCCCCGCGAACAGATTGGACAACGTATCCTGCAACGCCAGCGCGACCGCCAGACCGCCGACACCGAGCGCCGTCAGCAACGGCGTGATCGAGATCCCCAGCGACTGGAGAATGATCAGTATCCCAATGACATAAACAATTGCTCGGGTCACATAGGACAGGATCGATGCCGACGGCATCTTGCCGTCCTCGCGAGTCGTCGAGATACTTACAAAACCAACAGCGATCCGCCCGAGGATTACTGTGCCGGTGAATATGATCAGGACTATGAGCGTCTTATGGATCAATACCTGAACATGCGGGGGGCAGACCACAAAATAACTGGCGGCATATCCTCCGGCAAGGAATGCCAGCAAGGTTGTCATACCTTGCAACGCCTTGATCAGGATCTCGTCCCCTTTCCAGGGAGTCCGTTCGGCGATATGTCTGAGATGCCCCAGCACCAGCCGCTCGAAAACGTACCCAAGCAGCAGCGCGCCGCCAAGGATAGCCAACGGGATGATCCAATTGGTGGCTGATGTTTCAGATACGGCGACCAGCGTAGTATCAATTGCCTGCACGTGAATACTCCTTCGCGTCTGCGCTGTTAATGTGCGCAGGGAGGCTGGTTCAGTCAAGTTTGAGGATGGCGCGGAATTGAAACGGGCCCACCGTATAATGAGCCCGTCCTGTCTGAACTATCCCGCGACCTGCTCTTCGAGCTGGTACCGCTTGTAGATCTTGGCGTAGTGACCTTCCGCGGCCATCAGCTGATGGTGCCGCCCGCTTTCGATCACCTTCCCCTCTTCCAGCACGAAGATATTATCCGCGCGCTCAAGCGTGTCCGGGCGATGGGTGATCAGGATCGCGGTCATCCCCGGCATCACTTCGTGCAAACGCTCCCAGAGCGCGGCCTCGGTACGGGAGTCCAGCGCCGACGTGCAGTCATCCAGGATGAGGATCTTCGGCTTTCCGACCAGCGCCCGAGCCAACGCCAGCCGCTGTTTCTGGCCGCCCGAGATCGACATCCCTCGCGTGCCAATGGGCGTATCCAGCCCCTGCGGGAATCGAGTTATCTCATCCTTGAGTTGGGACACCTCCAGCGCCCATTCCATCACCGCGTCTGATATCTCGTCCCGTCCAAATCGCACATTGTTCCGCACCGTGTCCGAGAATAGCACCGGCTCCTGCGGCACATATCCGACGATCTTCCGCAGATCCTCCAGGCGAAACTCCCGAAGGTCATGCCCATCGAGAAGAACCCTGCCGCCGGTCGGGTCAACCAGGCGGGGGAGAAGATTGACCAGCCAGGTTTTCCCGGAGCCGACCTTTCCCACTACCGCGACCGTCTGACCAGCCTGAATATCGAGCGTAATTCCGTCGATGATCTTCCGCTCCGAACCGTCAAATCCAAACGACACGCCATCAAGGGTGACATTCCCCTTCAGTTCGCCGTTTCCTCCCCTCGAGCCGTTGTCGGCCACCATCGGCGCTACTTTCTCAAGCTCCACCAACCGATCGATCGATATCGCCGACTGGCGTGACTTGACCAGGAACTGCCCGATATCGAACATCGGGAAAAAGAGCATTGTCACGTAGTACACGAACGCGAACAGCTCGCCGACTGTCAGCTCCGCGTTGATCGCCTTGGCGCCGCCCGCCAGCAACACGATGATCACCCCGAATTGCCAGATATAGCCGTACATCGAATCGATGATCGTTCCGGATTTGATCGCCGCGATCTCTTTCCCTCGTCGCGCCGTCAGCGCTTCATCGAACTTCTTCTTTTGCGCTTTTTCCTGGACATACGACTTCACGACCCTGATCCCCGAATAGCATGCCTCAATGACGGCGTTGAATTTTGAGATCGACGTCTGCAATTCATCGTACCTTTTGTCCAGCAGCGTGCTGGTCTTGAAAAAGATGATGATCAGGATCGGCAGCGGCCCCGCCGTCATCAGCGTCAGCCACGGATTGATGCTGATCATCATGATCAGTGTAAAGACCACATACGCCAACGCTTCGTAGAAGCGGAATATGCCCGAACAGGCGAACCACGAAAGTTTTCCCTCGATATCATCCGTCAATCGGGTGATCAGGTCGCCGGATCGGAATTTGTTATAAAAGTCCGGCCCCTTGGTGGTCATCTTGTCGAACGCGTCCTGGCGAAACGCCCAGTCGAGGCGACGGTTCATCCAGGTGCGGTGCGCCTGCACAAACGCGTAGAGCGAGAATGAGACCAGCCCCAGCAGGATAAAGCTGATCGGCAGGACATACTCCATCCCGAGGCTCAGCTTTGAGCCCAACCAATGCAGCCAAGCGGAGATGTTGTTCTCCGGCACGGTCCCTTTCTCCACATAGTCGATAGAGAACTGGAGCAGGCGCGGGGCATAGGTATGCACCATCGCCTGCACCGGCGTCAGGATCAACAGCACCAACAGGACATATGTGAAGTTCCGGTAGTAACTCCAGAACCATTTTATCTTATCACGCATTGCTGGCTACTCCATTCTTGGACTTGAACTGCAGGTGGAACAGCCGCGAGTAATAGCCGTTTTGCAGGATCAATTCCGTGTGCGTCCCGCGCTCGATGATCTCACCCCGACGGATCACCAGGATCTGGTCAACATCGAGTATGGTCGAGAGCCGGTGCGCGATGATCAGCGACGTCCGCCCGGACATCAGTTTCTTCAGCGCCGCCTGGATGGTCCGCTCCGTTTCCGGGTCAACCGAACTGGTCGCTTCGTCCAGGATCAATACATCCGGGTTGACCACTAACGCTCGGGCGAAAGACAGCAGTTGCCGTTCACCCCGACTGAAGTTCGACCCCTTCTCGGAGACTTCGGTCGCGTATTGCTTCGGCAGTCGCGCGATAAAACGGTCGGCATCGACTGTCGTCGCCGCGTCGATGATCCGCTGGTCGTCGTATCCTATCCCATCCAGCGCGATATTCGACCGGACATCACCGGGGAAGAGGATGATATCCTGCAGCACGAGCGCGAACCGCTTCCGCAGATCCTCCTGTGAGACATCCCGCAGGTCGATCCCGTCAACCGTGATACGCCCCTTCTGCGGGTCGTAGAATCGAAGCAACAGGTTGATCACTGTCGATTTTCCGCCGCCGGTGACACCGGCCAACGCTACTCGTTTCCCGACAGGGATCTCAAACGTCGCGTCTTTCAGCGCGTAATTCTCATCATTGGTGTATGAGAATGAGACATCTTCAAACGCGATCCCCTGGTGCAGCCGGCTCCAGGCCACCGGACGGATCGGCTCGATCAATCTCGGCTCCGTGCCGAGGAGCGCGAAGATCCGCTTGGCGCCCGCTATCGCTTTCTGGATATTGGATAACTGTTCCGATGCCCTGAAGATTGGCTCATACGCGCGCCAGATCAGGATGATGAACATCGAGAGCGTACCGACCGTCACCAGGCCCTCACGCGACCATCCTATCCCGAACAACAGCACCAGACCGATCGCCAGGTACTCGGTGAACGCGACCATATTGAAAAACGCCACCACGCCGATCTCGGCGAACGAATCCTCCTTGAATTTGGCGGCATTCGCCGCGTTCAATCTCTCGCGGGCGTACTGCTCCCGGCTGAAGATCTGGATGATCGACATGCCGTGCAGATATTCGGTCAGCGTCGCGGTGATCTCCGCCATCCGCTTGCGGACCTCAAGAAAACGCGGTGTGGTGATCCGGGTAAAGAGATACATCAGGATCGCGACTATCGGCACTATTCCGACCAATATCAATGTAAGCCGCCAGCTATAGTACAGCATGACGGCGAACGTCCCGGTGATCAGCAGAAGGTCTCCGACCAACGCCACCGCCGTGGTGGTGAACATCATCCGGAGCGCTTCGGTATCCGACTCAACGCGAGCCATCAGTCGTCCCACCGGGTGCCGGTCAAAAAAGGAGACATCCAGCGCCAGCGTATGCGAAAAGAGCCGTTGTTTGAGCGCCAGCATGACATCCTGTCCTACTATCTCCAGCTTGATCCGCTGGAAATACTGCAAAGCAAGGGTCGCCCCCTGCATCAGCGTGATGGCTGCCGTGGTCCAGATCAGGCCGGTATAATCCCCCGATGAAATATTGACATCGAACGCTCTTTTCAGCAGTACCGGCCAGGTCAAGCCGAGCAGGGTCGCGGCGATCAATAGACCAAACGCGACCAAAAGCGGCTTGCGGTACTGGCTGAGCAATGGAAGCAACGCCGCGAAAGCGCGGCGACTGCTGAT
>JAMPYH010000085.1 GCA_023700785.1 Candidatus Zixiibacteriota bacterium | reverse complement strand
GCTCCCGCGATCAGGGGCACGAATCGGGGCCCCGAGTTCCCGCAACCTGTGGCTCTGCCCGCTCAGCGGTTGAAGTCCACGCTTGGTCTTTGAGTCCAATCACCATTTTAGGCTAAGCCACACTCCAGCCTCGCTACGGGCCAACGCCTTTTATTCTTGTGGTCGCATATTGTGAATGTTTTCACGTATATACCGCTCGATCCGGAGCACCGCCGGATTCCTATTATGTGAAAATATTCACTACCAGTCGATGCTTTTAGAATGCTCCCCGGCTCTGCCGCAAACTACGCTAAAGTGGACTTCGGCGACTCCTAGAACGTGTAGGCAAGAACCGAAGAAAAAAGGACCACCCGGTTGTCAAGGCTGGTGTTGTCATGCCATTCCCAGTCGGTCGACAGCAGTAAATTGAGGTTGAGCTGTTTCCGAACGCTGAAGTCAGCTATCAGCATCAGCTCATAGAAGATAAAATCTGACTGGTATTGATTCGGATATTCGAGCTGGCGGTACCCGAACCGGGACTCCATCGAGGCGAAGAACCCCTGGGCTGACAGGCAGGAGATATCGGCGAGTGCCGCGGTTTCGAAGTAGTCTTCGGCAAAACTGGTATCCTCGGGTGACTCCCGGAGCAACTCAAAATCGGGCCCGAGCGCAAGTTCAAAACAGCCGATCCGGATCCCTCCAAGAACGGTGACCCCGAACCTCCGGTAGTCATCATTCAACAGATCGGCGGGGTCGTAGCTGGTCGCCTCCAGTTCGACCCGCTGGCGGCAGAAGTAGCGCTGGCTGAATGTCCATCGCCCTAAAAGGTCTGCCTCGAACCGGCTGTAGTCGCTTTCGCCATCCGGACGGTTGTAGTCCTTGGACTCCCAGCGGCCGAGAAGGTCGATATCGAGCCGTTCGGTTGAGCTGGAGAAGCTTCCCTCCAGCCCGTAGCTCCCGTAGTCCAGCGTCTGGGAGTCGGCCACCTGCCGGGCCATAACGAAGCCGTTCAGAGTGGCGAGGGTCAGAAGTCCAAACTCCTGGTCAACGCCCAGCTTGCCGCCAACACGGGAGTGGTCATAGCCTGAATTGGTCTCACCGTAAAAGTCGGTAATGTCCGCCTGCAACTGGGCGACCAGCCTGGTGCGGCTCCCCAGCGGCGTTTTGATTCGGCCGACCGTGGATCCAGAGAGGTAGCTTCCGAGGTCATTCCCATCGCTGGAGTACTGGTCTCGCCAGTCGAACTGGCCGCGCCAGAGTACGTCACCATGAGAGGTTTTCTTTCGCCAGTCGGAGTTCAGTTTAAGTTTGATCAAATGAGGGGTCTGCTCGTAGAGTGACCGGAGCTCAAGGCTCGAAGTTCCGGTTTTACGGAAAGTCAGGTCAAGACGAGCCTTAAAATCGTTCAGGTACTCCGACGTCAGTTCCCACCGGGTCAGAAGTGAATCCGGACCAGAGACGTTAAAGGAATCGACGAAATATCTTTGGGAGAGGTAATCGTAACCAACTCCAGCCTTCAGCGTCAACCCGTCACGGGACGCGGCGTTGGCGGAGGAAAAGGCAGACAGAGCAATGGTGACCGCGACACAGATTTTCAGCAAGACCGTCTTCCTTAACGGGTCGTTACTTGGTCTTCAGCAGATACGCCTCAGCTTGTCGTAATGCGAGTTGAGCCGCCTGAAGGGCGGCTGTCGCCCGGACAATTTCGCTGGCATCGATGGCGGCTTTGGCCAAAACCAATTGTTCGTCGGCCTGCGCCAGGAGTCGGTCGACCGCTTCTCGATTCTCTCCAGCCAAAGTGAGATTTTGCTCTTTGAGTTGCCCAGACTGATCAAAAAGGCGGTTATATCGATTAACCAAAGCTTCGTCGCCTCGGCATTCACGAGTCGCTCGAAGCGCCAGTTCACGAGCTCTCTGCAGGGCCTGCATCGCGGCCGGATAGCGGCCGGCATCGGCCAGTTGCTGCGCCAGCTCCAGTCCCTTTTCAGCCTGCTCGAGGAGATTCTGTGATTCCGCTGAGCGACAGTCCGCCAGCATTTCCCTGGCACCGGCGACCGCTTCCTGGACAGACTCAAGCCGGCGGCGGTAGTTTGCGTCGGAAGCGGACTGATTATCCACCGAGATGATGATCCGTTCGGCGGTTTTTTCGACCTGTTCGGCCAGTTTGATGGCCGGCGCGAACTGCTGGGCATTATAAAAATCCCACGCCCGACGCAGATTCTCGCGGGCGGTTTCGTAGATCGACACGAGGGTAGGGTTGTCGATCTCGCCCAGCAATTCACCGGCTCTATCTAATTTATCACCGGCCCGCTCCAGTTTTCGCAGGACGAGGTCGGCATTCTGTTCGGTGGTGCGGTTGCTCTTGAGGGCCCGGCGAACCAGGTCGCGGGACAAAAGCGTCAGACGGCGCGCGTCAAAATAGCGTGCTTCGACAAACGCGGTCTTCGCGAGATCCTGGGTAGTCACCGCCTGCTCCAGAAAAACGACGCCGGCCGGATTATCTGT
Organism: Candidatus Zixiibacteriota bacterium; assembly: GCA_023700785.1. GTDB lineage: Bacteria > Zixibacteria > MSB-5A5 > GN15 > FEB-12 > FEB-12. The sequence continues at coordinate 6,799 of JAMPYH010000085.1, read as the reverse complement.
GGCATTGATAAGCTCCTGCGCCTGGTCGAGCAGACGGTCGGTGAGGTCAATCTCCGCCTGAACCCGGTCGGGGGAGAGCCCGCCGATTTGCGCCAAAAGACTTGGCCCGCAGACCAGCAGGGTCATCAGGAGAGTGGTAAGCCAAAACGACTTCTTCATTTTCATGGTCCTCTTCAGAGGATCCTCACATCAAACGTTATGCCTGTTAACAGTCTGGATTTATCTGCTTGCATACCAGTTAGTTGGACAAGATCGCATAGTTCGGCAAACGTCGGTTTTGTACCTTTCGGTACGAAGCTTGTCCCAAACAGCCCAATAAGTTACACCACTTTCACCACGGTATCTCATGCGCTTTCATCCGGCTATAGAGCCTTCGACGTGAGATCTTCAGCAATTTGGCGGCTTCGGTCTTGTTTCCTCCCGCCTTATCCAGCGCCGCCTGGATCATCGCTTTTTCGGTGGCTTCCAGGCCGGTTGCATGCTCCCGATGCGGTGCTCCCGAACCGATAGGAGCATTGTCGATGTCCAGGGTGAATTCATCCGGCGTCAGCGGCTCCCCTTCGGCCAGGATGGTGGCACGCTCCAGGACATTCCGAAGCTCCCGGATATTGCCGGGCCAATCGTATTCCCGGAACAGTTTGCGGACCGGCTCATCCAGACGGCTCGCCGGGTAGCGCTGACGCGCCAGGAAGTACTCCGCCAATTCCAGCACGTCGTCCTCCCGCTCGGCGAGGTTGGGCATGTTGATGGGGAAGACATTGAGCCGGAAATAGAGATCTTCCCGAAAGGCTCCGGTTTTGAGGTCATCTTTAAGATTCCGATTAGTGGCGGCCACGACCCGGACATTGATACCGACCGCATCAACTCCGCCGACCCTTACCAGGCTCCGCTCCTCAAGAACGCGGAGCAGTTTGGATTGCATGCCGGCGGACATCTCCCCGATCTCGTCGAGGAAGATCGTGCCGCCATCGGCCAGTTCGAATCGTCCCCGCTTCCGTCCGACCGCGCCGGTAAACGAACCTTTCTCGTGGCCGAACAGCTCAGACTCGAGCAGTGTCTCGGTGATGGCGGCGCAGTTGACGGCGATAAACGGCTGCGCATGGCGCGGGGAGAGGTCGTGGATCATTCGGGCGGCCAGTTCTTTGCCGGTGCCGGATCTGCCGGTCAGAAGCACGGTGGTCTCTGTTGGGGCGACCTGGGCGATCAGTTTTTTGACCCGCTGGGCGGCAGGGGAGGAGCCGATAAAACTCTCCGCCAGTCTCCCCCGTTCGGCTTCTTCGTAATGCTTGTTGAGCGACGCCAGCCGCTGGCGTTCCACCAGCTTCTCGACTATCAGCCGCATTTCATCGAGCGAAAACGGCTTCAGCAGGTAATCAGCGGCTCCCTTTTTCATCGCCGAGACAGCCGACTCCACCGTGCCGTACGCGGTCATGATGATAACATCGGTCCCCGGCTTCTCCAGCGCCTTATCCAGAATGTTCATACCGGAGATCTCCGGCATCGACAGGTCGGTGATAACGACGTCAAAGGAGTGCTTGTCGATAAGCGCGAGGGCGTCGGCGGGTTTGGTGGATGTGGTCACCGCATGGCCGGCATCCTCGAGCTCGCCGCAGACCAGCGACGTCATCTTCGGTTCATCATCTATGACCAGTATTCGCGCCATGCTTTACGTCACGTTCTTTGGCAGCTCGACAGTCGCCATCAGGCCGGACCTGTCGGGGAGGTTTTGCATCTGGAGAGCACCGGACATCTCCTCGGTCAGCCTCCGGCTGACAAACAAGCCTAAGCCGGAGCCGGACTGTTTGGAAGTATAAAACGGGACGAAGAGGTTTTTCATCTCTTTCTTGGCGATCCCCGGGCCGGAATCAGAGATCAGGATCTTCACCCGGTCGCGCGAATCTTCGCGAATCTCAATCCCTACCTTGATCGGCCTCTCGGTCGCGATACAGCTCTCCACGCCGTTTACCAGCAAGTTCAGCATCACTTGTCGCAGTGAGCGGCGATAACCGGTGATCGGTATCGGATTTGTTGGCAGGGGCTGGAGCCAAACAATCATCTGACCGGCGAAGCGCTCCTCGAGATGTCTCGCGACTGTGCGAGCCAGTTCGGCGAGGTCGAATTGCTCGACTGCTTCTCCCTGAAGCAGCGGGCCCTCGGCTTTGGCGAACGCAAGGTAACCATTTACGATATTGTTCAACCGGTCGGTCTCTTCGAGAATGTACGACGCTTCCTCCGCGCCGGTCTTTTTGATCAGGCGTTCGGCGGAGCCGCGAATGATCATCAGCGGGTTTTTCAGTTCGTGCGACACGACCGCCACCATCTGCCCGAGGTAGGCATGGGTCTGCCCGAGGAAGAGCTGTTGCTCCGCCTTGTTGAGGCGCTGCTGAAGTATCAGGAAGAGCATCCCCAGAGCGAGTCCGCCAAAGACCGAGACAACCGTCGCGTAGAGCAGATTACGCTTGAGCGTCTGGAGATCCGAGAAATAGTCAACGTTGGCTTCGACTCCCAACACGGCCGCCACCGATCGATCTTCCCCTATCAAAGGGGCAAACGCTGATTTCAGGGTCAGTTCGCCGGTGCGATAGGCCGGGGTCACGATGGCGGTCGAGACGAAAGAGTAAAAAAGCGAATCGATGTAACTTCCATTCAGGTCGGCGAGAAAATAGATGGAATCCTGCTCGGGGGAGGTGGTAAAGAGGTAGCGGAAGTTGTCATCGAGGATGAAAACCTCGGCCAGCGAGTCAGCGTCGCAAACGTCGTTGAGCCGGATCAAAACTACACTATACAGGTGATAATCAGCGGAGGAAAGGCTGTCTATCTCACGCGCGGTGAACGTGTGCGAAAGCGACCCGGCGATCGACTGAAGGCGCCGGCTCAGTTGCCGCTCCAGCATCGACTCGGTCCGCTGGTAATAGAGCCACCAGGCGAGATTGACCAGGATGATCAACAGCGCGGTAAACAGCGCCAGCGCAAGAAATCTCTTTGACCCCAGTCGCATAGGTATATAATTGATATGCATCCAGCGAGTGACAATCAAACAAAACAGAGGGTGCGGCTATGTCGCAGTTTCAGCCAAGACGTCCCGATTATCTTGAGGCGGTAAAAGAACTGCATGATCGGATGCCGTTCGCGAAGCAACTCGGGATCGTGCTCGACCAGATCGAGCCGGGGCGAGTGGCGGGGAAAGTCGCGCGGCACCTTGAGGTGATGCAGCAGCATGGCGCGTTGCACGCGGGGGCGATCATCGGGCTGGCCGACCAGATGGCCGGATTGGCGGCGTACAGCCTGATGGAGCCAGGACAGGAGATCGTTTCGGTCAATTTCTCGGTTCAGCTGTTGCGGCCTGCGGACGCGGATCTGATCCATGCTGAGGGGTGGGTGATCAAGCCGGGGCGGCGGTTTACATTCACCGGCGCGCGGGTCTATGGGGAGAAGTTCGGGGAGGTGGAGGATTTCGCCAACCTGTTAATAACCATGGCGATACGTTGAGCTCGGAGAGGGTGAGGTTTGTCGCTCTGTCGGGTGGAATGGCGGGATATTCGGGTTGACAGGTGGGTCAAAACCTATATACTACGGGTCTCCAAAAGCTTCGTTCGATGACCCCATCGTCTAGTGGCCTAGGACACTGCCCTTTCACGGCGGTAACACGGGTTCGACTCCCGTTGGGGTCAGAGATTATCCTCACGATCGTTGGGTAGTAATTCCAGCTATGAGCAGTTTCCCACAGACCACTTATTGATTGTATATAAAATAATCCATAAATCTTCTTGCCCCCCGCCCCCGTCTGCTGGATTATCTTTTAGCGGGAGAAGATGAAAGTGGGGTAGTCGCTGAACATATTTCTCGAATCAACCAGATTGCTCCGCGGGCGGTGCTCGTTCGTCTTTTCTGGAGTGATCGGATTGCCTCTATAGAGGGTAACGAAGGCCGGGCCCATGTCCGGACAAACGGGCAAGGGTCTCGGACAGTGGGTCCGGCTGAAGAATCGGAGCGGGAGATGAGATGGTCGAACAAGGTCGTACTGTCGTTGGCGCTAATAGTGGCACTGTTGGCTGCTAACGTCGATGCCGAGATTCTTACCTACAAGGGGAGCGCGTTGTGGTCGGGGGCGGTCAAGACGGTGGTGCGGGATACTCTGGCATATTGCGGCATGGTTGAGGGGTTGATGATCCTGAATATCGCCGATCCTACGCAACCAAAACTGGTATCGCAGTTGTATCTCGAGGATGGGTTCGTCAAAGAGATCGCGCTCAAAGACAGCATTTGTCTGTTTGCCGTGGACAATTATCCGCATGACGGCGGTATTTGTTACCTGATTAATGTAGCGTCGCCCGAACAGCCAACGATATTGAGTCGATACGAGCCGGAGTACAACTGTTTTGGCGTGGCCGTATTTGATTCAGTAGCGGTATTGACAGTTGGATCACTGGGCTGGGTTGCACCGCACGGGACGGGTCTCGAGATCGTTGATATCAGTGACCCGGCGGCGCCAGAGCGAATCGGATATTCCGACTCCGGCATGGACCCTGAGAGCAGCCCATTCCTTCAAGTACTAATACGTGACCGACTCGCATACGCCATTGGATATGGGGTCCTATGGATAGTCGATCTATCTGATCCAATTGCTCCTCAAACAGTCTCCCTCGTGCCGACATATACTTATCCCAAGTACTATTTTCCACTGTCGATCTCCTTTGGCCCGACGGACAGCCTATTGTATATCGCCAATAGAAGTGCCGTAACGCCTGCCGGAGGGTCGGCTTTGACCGTGATGAACATCGCGGATTTGACTCAGCCAAAGATCATTACGAATATCCCTATGTACGGTTGGGTTCAAGAGGTGTCTGTTGTCGGGAATTTGGCCGTGGTAAGTAACGGGAAGCGGGGGGCGCAGATATTCGATCTGACCGACCCAGCCTACCCTGTACAGATAGGGACATACGAAGGGAAGTGGCTCGGAGCGGACGAAGGGCCTTATTTCGCATTTGGAGTAGCTTGCATTGACACGCTTTGCATCCTCACAGACATTGGGCCGCAGAACGATGACATCGAGTTAGTTGCAGGAGCTTCCCTTCTGCGAAGCAGCCCAGAAGCGGCAGATCAGGAAACGCCGGCGACGCAGATCCATGTGATCAGTCTGGCGGATCCGACAGCCCCACAGAAGATCGGAGCATACGATCTCGCGGCGGCAGTGACTGGAGTGGTTCTGGGCGGCAGGTACGCGTACGGGCTACATAGTTTGGGGCCGCTCTACTCCTCAGGGTTGAGCATTGTTGATCTGCTTGATCCCGCCCACCCCGTTCAAGTTGGCTATTATGCGACCTTAGGAGAGCCACAGCAGGGTGTAGTTCGAGACAGCCTGCTATATCTGGCCGGCGGCTCGGCCGGACTGGAGATAGTAAACGTGGCGAATCCTACGGCTCCTGTTTATCTCAGCAACTGCCCAACCGGTTCAGGGGCAACCGATATGAAGTTGCGGGGGAAGTACGCGTATGTTGCGGGCAGCAGTTCAGGGTTTTACGTGATAGACGTATCCGACCCGGCGTCGCCGGTGCAGGTCGGATGGGTGAATACACCTGATCTGGCAATCCAACTGGTGCTGTATGACACGCTGGCATTTGTCGCCGACCGGAACTCCGGGTTGCTCATGATCAACATTGCTGATCCATCCCATCCGGTGCTGACAGACTGGCGCGGAACGAGCCATATATACAACAGTGTTGCCATCACCGGCGATTTTCTGTGGGGGGGACTCATTTCCCAGATGGCTCTGTATGATCTGAGAACCAATCCGTCCGACCCAACATTTCACTCGTGGGGCCCCTTGGCGGTTGGGAAGCGCGGAATTGTCTCTTATGGAGACTGCGTTTTCGTATCTGAGGCGGAGGCGGAAATCTCAGTGATGACCGTCGACAACCAAGATTCCGCAAGAGTGATAGACTCGTGCTCCACGCCAGGGATTGCGAACAGGATGGATTTGGATAGTTTGCGGGCAGTTGCTGCCGATCGGTGGGGGTTGAGCCTCTACGACGTGGCAATAGCGACCGATGTCGGTGATGACGCGCATCCGATACTACTGGACCAAATCACTCTGTTGAAGAATTTCCCAAATCCATTCAACTCGTCAACGCAAATCAGTTTTGCGTTATCGCGCGCAAGCGATGTGGATCTGGCTGTTTACAATCTCCTTGGCCAGAGAGTTGCGACACTGGCGTCCGGCAGATTCGGAGCGGGAGAGCACTGCATAAGGTGGGAACCGGCAAATGCCGCATCAGGAATCTACTTATACAGGTTGAAAGGAGGTGGCAGTAGTCTGAGTCGAAAGATGGTTTTGCTCAAGTAGATTTCATCTCTCGACTGAAACAAAAGAAATTTCAGAAGCCACAGATCCGCAACTCGCGGAATTCTTTCGATCCAGCCTTGCCCTTGTTTCACCCAACCTGACTTGCCCGGACATGTTTGTTTCTTTGGATTGTCCCGAGCGGGCTACCTTTCTTTCTGTTCCTCATCGATGCGGCGGATCTTGAGGTAGAGCGCCAGCGCCAACAGCGTGATGATCCCCGACGCCACTCCCAACCCCCAGCGACGGAAATAATATTCATCGATGAGCGCCGCGGCGCCGGATTGAACCGCGGCCGCTTTGATCATGCCATCGGCAAACTTCGGAGTAAGAGAGTCCAACGTCGCGGCATGAACCCCCGAGCGAAGGTGGATCAGGGTCTGGTCGAGCTCGCCAAGCGCGAACTCCTCATCGCTGGTCATCATTCCCCTGCGGCCGGCATCGGCCACCAGAAATCTG
>JAMPYH010000084.1 GCA_023700785.1 Candidatus Zixiibacteriota bacterium | reverse complement strand
TGCCGGGAGAGATCGGGACATTGACCAGCGGGATATTGACTCCCAATATGGTCGTCGTCCGTTCCTCAATTCCGAGGCGTTCGTAGTCGGCGGTTTCCGACCAGAGCGTAAGGCGCACTTCGACTTCGATACGCTTCTGAAGGCGGATCGACCGGATGCCGAAAAGCTCCTCGATGTCGATAATGCCAACCCCTCGGATCTCCATGTGGTGTCCGAGCAGTTCCGACCCCGAGCCGATGATCACATCCGGCGCCGCGCGGGTGATCTTGACCACATCGTCAGCGACAAGGCGATGTCCCCGCTCCACCAGATCAAGGGCGACCTCGGATTTACCGATGCCGGATTTCCCGGTGTAAAGCAGGCCGACGCCGTAAACGTCAACCAGGGTTCCGTGTGTATTTATGGAAGGAGCGAACGCGTGATCGAGAAAGGCGGACAATCGGGCGGAAAGGACCGAAGTGGTCAGGCGACTTGAAAAGACCGCGGTGTTGTTGCTTTCGGCCAGATGGAGAAACTCGAGCGGCGGGGTTATCCCTTTTGCCACGATTATCATCGGGATATCAAAACTGAAGATCTTCTGCCCGACCTCGGTCAGCCGTTCAGGACCCAGCCGAGTCATGTAAGTCAGTTCGGTTTCACCGAGGATCTGGATCCTTCGGCTGGCAAACCGTTCGAAAAATCCGGCGAGAGCCAGGCCGGGGCGGTGTAACTCGGCGTTATTGATTGGCTTGGAGAGGCCGGCTTCGGCGTTGGTCAGGAGCGTTAACTCCAGGTCGCGGTTGCGATCCTGGTACAATTTCTCGACAGTCAGATTAGCCATAAGCGGTTCAATATATCCGTTGTATCAAAGTCGAGGCAAGCCCGAAAACGGTAGCATAAAGTTACTCGTGGGAAAGGAGAGCCGAGCGTAGTTGTCATTGTCTCAGTAAGTTATAACAACCCCGGTGTGAGCGGGTGGGAGGGCTAAAAAGATTTGACAACCGGCCGAAAATGAATATACTACGGTTCGCCTCCGGAGTCGGTAAACCCCCGAAGCTGTTGGTGTATCACAAGATTAGCCGAATAACTGCCCTGTAGCTCAGTCGGTAGAGCAGCTGACTGTTAATCAGCGGGTCGCTGGTTCGAGCCCAGCCGGGGCAGCTTTTTTTTGGGGCATGTCGAGTCTCCTCGATCAGTCGGGTAGACCTTGTGCGACTTTAGCTCCATCTTTAAATTAGCCAATACCGTATCCTCCCAGGACTACTATGCAGATTCTCACTGAGCCAAAGACCATTGACGAGCTTCGAATAATCGCCAAAAACATATTCGAGAATCTCGTGAAAGCGGTTGTCGATGTCAGGCGAGGAATGATCGCCATTGACGCCGAAATGCACGCCGACCTGGAGGCCTACCTCATAGAGAATGGTTCGACGCAGTCGGATCTCTGGGGGATCAATCTTCTCCCATTTGAAAGTGAAGATGGTTTTCTTGAGTTTGATTCGATGATCAATATCCGTCCATCCCAGAATAATCGCTCACGAACGGTGGAAGATGCAGCTCTCCAGGAGAGAATCGCTGAAATCGTCAGCCGGTGGATCCAAAAATGAGCTATCAACATCAGACCTTAGCTGACGGGAGATGGCTGGCTGTCCCGTTTCTCGAGCAGATGGCTCATATAGGAGGGGAAGTTGAGCGGGCGATAAACTGGAAGACCAGGGGGAAACTCGAAAACAGCCGGCTCGCCTATGAGCGTGCTCTGGAACTGTGCGACTTGATCCTGGATGACCCTAAAAGCCGACCCAGGCTGCGCGAGCTATGCAGAATGCGGGAGGTACTGGTGGATTATTTTCAGGGCCAGAATGAATATGGTTCGAACGACGACTCAATGCGCTCGTACTTCTATCCCTTTGCGTTCGCCGCGCGGCGAGATCGCTAGAAAGGAAGTTGTGAACGTATCGCTACATAACCGACGGTGATGGCGCCGCGCTCATATCCTGGGACAATCCAAGCTGAACCTTCTGCGCCCGTTTCCGCTGCTCCGAATCCAGAATAGCCTTCCGCATACGGATCGACTTCGGCGTCACCTCGACCAATTCATCGGCCGCGATCCACTCCATCGCCTGTTCGAGCGTCATTTTGCGCGGGACATCGAGCGTCACCGCGATATCCTTGGTCGAGGAGCGATGGTTGGTCAGCGCTTTCCGCTTGGTAGGGTTGCACGGGAGGTCTCCCGGACGGGAGTTCTCGCCGACGATCTGTCCGCCATAGACTCGTTCGGTCGGTTCCACAAAGATCACCGCGCGCTCCTGGATCCCTTCGATCGCGTACGCTGTCGCCGGACCGGTCTCAATGGAGACCACCGAGCCGCGATTTCGCGACTGGATCTCGCCGCGCCATGGTCCGTACCCGTTGAAGCGCGACGCCATGATCCCCATGCCGCGCGTATCGGTCAGGAACTCTGAGCGATATCCGATCAATCCGCGGGTCGGGATCTCGAATTCAAGCCGTATGACATTTGTCCCCGCGTTTTCGACCGACCGGAGATCTCCCTTGCGGCGCGCGAGCTTTTCGATGATGATCCCCTGGTATTCTTCGGGGACATCGATGATCAGTTGCTCCACCGGTTCAAGCGTGTTGCCGGCGGCGTCCAGGTGCGTGATCACCTCGGGGCGCGAGACGCAGAACTCCAGACCTTCGCGCCGCATTTCTTCGATCAGGATAGCCAGATGAAGTTCACCCCGACCGGAAACTTTCAGACCATCGGAACGACCCAGATCTTCCATTCGCAGCGCGACATTGGTGCGCAGTTCTTTCTGGAGGCGCTCCTTGAGCTGGCGGAGCATGATGGCGGTGCCATCTTCGCCGGAGAACGGTCCATTATTGACCAGGAAGAACATCGAGACGGTCGGCTCTTCGATCTCAAGGGGCGGCAACGCGGATGACAGGTCCTCCAAAGCGGAGAACGTATCGCCGATGCCGATCTCGCTTGGGCCGGCCAGCCAGACGATATCTCCCGCGCTGATAGTATCAGCCTCGGTCCGTTGGAGTCCGCGAGTCACCCAGAGGTGCACCCCTTTTTCCTTTGAGGATTCAACAAACTCCCAGCCGGCTTCGGGATTGGCAGGATCTTTCCATTTATTGACCAGCTGGGTGAACTCCTCCCCCTTGTTGAGTCTGCCGCGCAGAACTCGTCCACAACCGATCTGGCCGATATAATCGTTCCACGCCAGGGTGCTGACCTGCATCAGGAACGGTCCCTCCTGGTCAACTTTCGGCGGCGGCACTTGCTCGACGATCGTCTCGAAGAGTGATTCCATGCCGGTATGCTCTTCCTTATCCAGATCGCGCACAAACCAGCCGTCGAGTCCCGAACCATACAGCACCGGGAAGTGGGCTTGCTCGTCAGTGGCGCCGAGATCGATAAAGAGATCGAATGTTTTGTTCAGCGCGTGGTCGGGCCGGGCGTTGGGTCGGTCAACTTTGTTGACGATCACGATCGGCCGAAGACCAAGTTTCAGCGCGCGCATTAGCACGTACCTGGTCTGCGGCATCGGTCCTTCGTTGGCGTCAACCAACAGGAGAACCGAATCAACCATGGAAAGTACCCGCTCTACCTCGCCGGAAAAATCGGCATGGCCGGGCGTATCAATGATATTAATGAGATAATCGTTCCAGGTGACAGTGCAATGCTTGGCGCGGATAGTGATCCCGCGTTCCCGCTCGAGATCCTGGCTATCCATCAGGCGATCCGCGACCTGCTGATTGTCGCGGAAAGTTCGCGTGGCGCGGAAGATAGAGTCGATCAGGGTCGTTTTCCCATGATCGATATGGGCCACAATGGCCAGATTGCGGATACGGTCAGATGTTACCATACGGCGATAAACCTTTCGGGGCGCGGGAAGTTCCCGGGCCATGTTCTATTCCACGCTTTCATCCGCTGCCCAGACCATGTAGGGGGAGATCACGGTAAAGAAAACCCGGTCCAGCTCAGGCTGTCCGGGTTCCAGCAGTCGGGCCGAGTATACTGCCGATTGTTGAATTCTCCAAGGAGTTTTTTGGTCCATATTTTGGGCTGATACCGGACCGGATGGTCCAAATGACAGCCGGAAACCTCAGCGTTCGTTTCCCTTTCGCCCCAACGCACCATCACTGATCAAGCGATGTGTCGGCACTTTTATGGAATCGAGCCGTTGATATACGCGAGCATCGACGGGAATCGCCAATCTCAAAGAGTACCTTTGGGTATAGATTGTAAATGCACTAATTTACTCTATTTTTCCCGCAAAAATAGATTCTTTGTCGTTCCTATCGCTTGCCTCGATTTCTAACTGCCGATATATTCCGGCGAAACATGGTGTAAATAGGGCAGATTTACACTTATTTGTACAGTTTTGACGTCCTTGAATCGATAGGATAATGGCCGGAACGATTGTCACTGAAGAACTCGCCTGCACGCATTGCGGCGCGCGTTGCCGCGATCAGGCGCTGTCTGTTGGCGGGGACGTCTTTTGTTGTTCCGGATGCAAGGCGGTGTACGAGCTGCTCCATTCCGCCGAGCTCAGCGCTTACTACGGCCAGGCGACCCCGCCCGGTATCAAGCCGAGCGCGGAAGACAGTTCCCGCTTCGCGTATCTCGACGATCCCGCCGTTTCACGCAAACTTGTTGATTTCTCCGACGGCGAAACCGACCGGGTTAGTTTCGTTATTCCGCAGATCCATTGCGCGTCCTGTGTCTGGCTATTGGAGAATCTTTATCGGCTGAACCCGGGCATCAGCCGATCTCAGGTCAATTTCCTGCGTCGCGAGGTTTCGATCCAATTCGATCCAAAAATAGTGACCCTGCGGCAGCTGGTGGAGCAACTGGCAAAACTCGGGTATGAACCGCGGATCCGCCTGGAACATTTCGAGCGGGTCGAACGGCGAGATCCGCGTCGTTCGCTTTATCTGAAAGTAGGCGTCGCCGGTTTCTGTTTTGCCAATATCATGCTGCTCAGTTTTCCGGATTACCTCAACGCGCGCGAGCTGGAGCAAACGCTTTTCCCGCTGGTCTTCCGGATCGCCATGGTGATCCTCGCGCTGCCGGTGCTGTTTTATTCCGCGTCGGATTACTTCCGGTCGTCGTTTTACAGCCTCAGGTCACGGATGATCAATATCGATGTCCCGCTCGCGCTTGGCATGGCGGCTCTGTTTGGGCGCTCGATCTACGACATTACGATCAACGCCGGCCCGGGGTTTCTCGACTCATTCTCAGGCCTGGTCTTCTTCCTTTTGTTGGGGAAGCTGTTTCAAGATCGAACGTACGAGCGGTTGTCGTTCGACCGCGATTATAAGGCGTATTTCCCGGCTTCGATCACTCGTCGCGCCGGAGACAGCGAGATCTCCGTACCGGTGACAGGACTGATCGTCGGCGACCGGATCATTGTGCGCAATCAGGAGATCGTTCCGGCGGATTCGATTCTGATCTCCGGCAATGGCTCGATCGATTACAGCTTTGTGACCGGCGAGTCAACGCCCCGTCCGGCGACGAGCGGCGCTATGGTCTATGCGGGCGGGCGCCAGGTCGGCACGACGATCGAGCTTGAGGTGGTCAAAGAGGTCTCGCAGAGCTATTTAACCTCGCTCTGGAACAGCGCGACCTACGCCAAAGACTCACGCAGATCGATAAGCACGGTCGCCGACAGGTTTGGCAAATACTTCACGGCGGCGGTGATACTCATCGCGGCCGCTACAGCCATATTCTGGCTGCGGCGCGATGTCGATATCGCGATCAACGCCGTGACGGCAGTGCTGATCGTCGCCTGTCCGTGCGCGCTGGCGCTTTCCAGCCCGTTTGTGCTCGGGACAGCTATGCGAATATTGGGGAGTCAGAACTTCTTTCTCAAGAATGCCGCTGTGGTCGAAGCGATGGCGACCGCCGACACGATCGTATTCGACAAGACAGGAACGTTAACGATCAATGAGCCGGAGCGGTTGACTTTTGACGGAGCGGAGCTGAGCGACGAGGAGATCAGGCTGATCAAGTCATTGGCGCGGCATTCAACTCATCCGGCAAGCCGGCGAATTGACGCCGAGTTTCAGGCGGAGCCGGCCGCTGTCCGCGAATACGCGGAGGAGTCCGGCATGGGGATCAGCGGCCTGGTGAATGGCCGCTCGGTGCGACTTGGACGGTATAGCTGGGCTGTTGACGATACCACCGCAAGCGCCAATGGATCGCAGGGCGAGGGAAGTGTCACGTACCTTGCGATCGATGGTCAACTTCGCGGCAAGTTTCGCATGAACAACAGGTACCGCGCGGGGATCGAAGAGACGATTCGCGCGCTGCGGGCCGACTATTCGTTGGCGGTACTCTCGGGAGACAACGCTAAGGAACGCGGGCGGTTGACCGATCTGTTCGGCGCGAATACGCCGCTGCGTTTCGACCAATCGCCTCATGACAAACTGAACGCGGTTGACTCGATCCAGTCGGATGGCCGGCGAGTGCTGATGATCGGCGACGGGCTTAACGATGCCGGCGCGCTGAAGGCCGCGACTGTCGGTATCGCGGTTTCGGATCAGGCGATCAATTTTACGCCGGCCTGTGATGGTATCCTCGAAGCGTCCCAACTGCACAAACTCAACAAGTTTCTGCTGTTGGCTCGCGCCAGCCGCAATCTGATCCTTGCCAGTATCGCGATCTCGATCTTTTACAATGTTATCGGCCTCGCCTTCGCCGCGAGCGGACATCTCTCGCCGCTGGTGTCGGCGATCCTGATGCCGGTTTCGTCGGTCTCGGTGGTCCTATTCGCCACCCTCGGCACGCGACTCGCCGCGCGACGGATCGGAGTGAGCTAGCATGTACGTGATAGTGATATTACTAGGCGCGTCACTTTTGGTCGCCACCGGATTCCTGCTCGCTTTCTGGTGGGCGGTTCGGTCGGGCCAGTATGACGACACCTATACACCGGCGCTTCGGGTGTTGTTCGAGGAGAAGTCGGTTCCAACTGATACAGAGAACACAACCAAACCTTCATCGGAGATACAGCATGGCGGTTGAGACCTTTTCGTACGACAACAAGGTAGTACGGGATTTCGGCATAGCCACGGTCGTCTGGGGTGCGGTCGGGATGCTGGTTGGATTGCTGGCGGCACATCAGCTGTTTTCGCCGGTCTTCAACTTTGGTATTCCCTACACGACCTTTTCGCGCATAAGACCGTTGCACACTAACGCGGTGATCTTCGCGTTTGTCGGAAACGCGATGTTCATGGCGATCTACTACTCGCTCCAGCGGCTGTGCAAGGCGCGCATGTTCAGCGATATGCTCAGCAAGCTGAACTTCTGGGGCTGGCAGTCGATCATCCTGTTGGCCGCGATCACGCTTCCGCTGGGCATCACGACCAGCAAGGAATACGCCGAGCTGGAATGGCCGATCGATATCCTGATCGCGGTGGTCTGGGTGATCTTCGGCATCAATCTATTCGGCACGATCCTGAAGCGGCGCGAGCGGCATATGTATGTCGCGGTCTGGTTCTATATCGCGACCTGGGTGACGGTTGCCGTGTTGCATATCGTCAATTCGATCGCCCTGCCGGCGACGCTGTTCAAAAGTTATCCGGTTTATGCGGGCATCCAGGACGCGCTGGTGCAATGGTGGTATGGACATAACGCGGTAGCGTTCTTTTTGACCACCCCGTTCCTCGGCATGATGTATTACTACCTGCCGAAAGCGGCGGATCGCCCGGTCTTTTCCTATCGCCTTTCTATTATTCACTTCTGGGCGCTGATCTTTATCTACATCTGGGCGGGACCGCATCATCTGCTCTATTCTTCGCTCCCTGATTGGGCGCAGTCGCTCGGGACTGTTTTCTCCGTGATGCTCATCGCTCCGTCCTGGGGCGGCATGCTGAACGGATTGCTGACATTGCGAGGCGCTTGGGATAAAGTCCGCGAAAGCGCAGTGCTCAAGTTTCTGGTGGTCGCGGTCACGGCGTACGGGATGGCAACATTTGAAGGACCGTTGCTCTCGGTCAAATCGGTCAACGCGCTGTCGCACTTCACCGACTGGACGATCGCGCACGTACATGTCGGCGCGCTCGGCTGGAACGGCTTTTTGACTTTCGGTATTCTCTATTGGTTGATACCGCGCATCTATGGCACCAAGCTCTACTCCGAGAAGCTGGCGAATTTCCACTTCTGGATCGGCTTCCTCGGCATCCTGATCTACGCGTTGCCGCTCTATTTTGCCGGTATCACGCAGGGACTTATGTGGAAAGAGTTCGGCGAGGGCGGCTTTCTGGCGTATCCGAATTTCCTTGAAACCGTATTGCAGATCATTCCGATGTATATCATTCGCGCGGTGGGAGGTACGTTCTTCCTGGCCGGCGTGGTCCTGATGATCATCAATCTGTGGAAGACCGCCAAGCAAGGAAAACTGCTCGCCAACGAGTCAGCCTCGGCTCCGGCGCTTGAGAAGTCTTACTCTGTTACCGGACATGATAAGACCTGGCATCGCTGGCTTGAACGCCGCCCAGTGCAGTTTTTGGTATTGACCACTGTCGCCATTCTGATCGGCGGAATTATCGAGATGATCCCGACTTTCCTGGTAAAGTCCAACACGCCGACCATCGCGGCGGTGAAACCATATTCGCCGCTTGAGCTTGAAGGGCGCGACCTGTATATCCGCGAGGGATGCAATAACTGTCATTCGCAGATGATCCGTCCGTTCCGTTCGGAGACCGAGCGCTATGGCGAATATTCCAAAGCCGGCGAGTATGTCTACGAACATCCTTTCCTCTGGGGTTCCAAACGAACCGGACCGGATCTTTGGAGGCAGGGAGGCAAGTATCCCGATGCCTGGCACTACAACCATATGAAAGATCCCACGTCGATGTCGCCCGGGTCGATCATGCCGAAATATCCCTGGCTGATAAGTGACGAACTGAATATAAGCGCGACAACGTCCAAGATCGGCACGATGCGAACACTAGGCGTGCCGTATCCGGAAGGATATGAGAATGAAGCGCTGGCGGATCTGCGCGCGCAATCCCTCAAGAGCGCGACAGGTCTAAAGGAAGCCGGGATCGAGGTCCGCGAGGATCGGGAGATAATCGCGCTGATCGCGTACCTGCAGCGACTCGGGAGTGACATCAAAGGGAAACCGATCGAGTTCGGGCCGAGCGCGGTCGCGACCAACCAGGAGGTGGCGCCATGATCTCTGACCTGCTTCGCTCCATACCCGGCCTGGAGATCTTTCCGGTCATCGCCCTTTGCCTGTTCGTGGCCGTATTCGCGCTGATCATCCTCTGGGTGGTGAAGCTGGATAAGCGGACAGTGAACAAGATGGCGAATCTTCCGCTGGATCGCGATCCTGAATCT
>JAMPYH010000083.1 GCA_023700785.1 Candidatus Zixiibacteriota bacterium | reverse complement strand
GTTTCATATCAGCTCCTTACAATGCGTATCGATCGAGATAGACCCTCAAAACTACTCAACAACGTTCTCAGGTCAAGTAGATTTTCTGATTATACAAGCGGGACAACGAGTTGGATGAAATGAAGTTGCGTCTGTTTTAGCGCGATTCAAAGCCGATCGGCCGCCGTGCCTGAGTCTGGATATAGTCCGCGATAGTGGTAAACTCAAAATCGTCAAGCAAGCGCTCCAGCTTATGGCTGAATAGGGCGGTAGATCCATAGGTCCGAAAACGCTGAACCGGCGTGAGACCTTCGATCTCGGGTGGATTCGGGTCCATTTCCCAGGGATGAATATAGACCATTGCCGGCTGCTTAATTCGATTCAACCGGGAGACCATCGCTTTGGTGTACCAGTAAGGCGAATGTCGAAGATATCCCCCACCCGCCATCGGGAGATTCAGCCCGAAGAGTCGAAAGGTTGACGACGGCATTTCCCAGAGTGAACGGCCGTCCTCGAAATACATCTTGAACAGGTGCCGCGGGCCGTCCGGCATGCCGTACAGGTCGTGCTTGATGGGGAAGATCGAACTGTCGTACGTAAAGCCAAGTTCGGCTAGGGTGCTGAAAGCCCAGCGACAACCGGCGTTGAGCGACCAGCTTGGCGCGCGGTAACCAAGCGGCTTAAGCCCGCACGCTTTAATAATGGCGTCAACCGCCCGCTCCGTATCTTCACGAAATGTGGCTTGATCCAGTTTGTCCACACGACGGTGCTGAAAGCTATGACAGCCGATCTCGTGGCCATGATCCGCGATCTCGGCGATAAGATGAGGATGTCTGTGCGCCACCCAGCCGAGAACGAACCAGGTCGCGGTGACATTCTTGCGATCGAACAGGTGGAGCAATCTGCGGACATTCTCGATCACGGTCGAACGGAGGTGCGGCCAGTCGTTGAACTCGAATCGACTCTGCAGGACTTCGACCACATACCATTCCTCGAGGTCAACTGTCAACAAGTTGACATGCTTACTCATACCGCTGTTTATTCACCTATCGGGAAAAGCTGTTCTTGGATTTGGGATCGGTTCCGGGGTCGGGGCGAACGGATTTGGTCGGTTTCGCCGAGGCATTTCCCGACTTCCCGTCGCCGGACGACTGCTTGTAGTCGTACCCGTAGTAATCGTGGTTGTAATAATACGGGAGGCTTCCGTCGGCGTTATTGAGAATGACTCCCAGAAGCTTGTTGGTGCTGGAATGCAGGATCGAAGTTGCCCGTTGCACGATATCGCGCTGAGTCTCCCCTGCCTTGACGACAAACAGGATACCGTCAACCTCCTGCGCCAGCAACATCGGATCGGAGACGGGGATCACGGGAGCGCAGTCTATCACGATCAGGTCGTAGTAGAACTTCATTTCCTGGATGATCCGGCCGATCAAGTTGGCGTCAAAAACGTCCGCCGGCTGGGGGTGGACTCGCCCGGCGGTGATAAGATCAAGTTTCTCCAGTTGCGTTTTTTTGATGGCATCTTTCACCGGCAGCGACTCGACCAGGATATCAATGACGCCCTTATCGCGTTCCATCCTGAAGAGCTTATGCACGGTCGGGCGCCGGACATCAGCGTCGATCAACAAAGTCTTTAATCCTTTTTTGGCGGCAGTCAGAGAAAACACCGACGCGACGGTTGATTTCCCTTCTGACAGCATTGATGAGGTCACCAACAGCGCCTTGAGCTCCCGGTCTTTCCCGAGAGTGAGCACATTGTGGAGCAAACGCCGGAACTCGGTCGCCAGACCGCTCTCAAGACTAAAGAACTCTATGATCGAGTGCTGCGACATGGAGCGCGACTTAACCTTTCTGTGACATCCCCGCGAGGAGCGCGTCGATCCGCTCGACCAGCTCTTCCGCATGGTCATACGCGGAGAGATTGTGAGTCAGGGAGGGATTTAATTCAACCGCCCGCCGAAAATGCTGTACCGCTCGGGAGCAGGTCAGTCTGGCCATTTCGAGATACGCCTGTCCCAACTCTGAATGCAGATCGGGATAGATCGGATATCTGGCAACCTGGCCGGTCAACAGATTGATCCTATCCTGCAACGACCGCTCGATCAATTGCTCCGGGATCAGACTTGTCCGAAGGTGGGCGGCGGCAAGTTCATGCCTGCGCGCTTCCCGACGCGCCTCGCGAATGGACAGAAGCGCGCTGTACGCCTGAGCCAGGTCGCGTTCTTTGATGCCGTTTAACGCGGCCTCAAACGCGTGGGTGGCAAAATCCGGGAAGATCAAACAAGCCTTGCGAAAGGCGTCCTGTATTTTAGGCAACAACGCCGACGGATCCGAGAGATGCAGCGCTTGGTGCAGCCGTGCCAGGCCAAGATTAAAATACGCGTCCGCGTAGTACAAATTGATCTGGGTCGCCTGCTCAAACTGTTGCATGGCGTGGGTTGAATCCCCGAATGCCAGATACGCCTCGCCCAGATTATTGCGATAGTCCGCGAAATTCGGCCGCAATTCGACCGCCCGAACGCCCGACGCGACAGCGTCGCCATATTCGCCCAGACAAAACTCGGTCAGAGATAGTTGATTAAAGGCCTGGTGCATGTCGCTATTCAGTCTCACCGACTGGATCAGCAACTCGCGAGCTTCATGAAAAAAACCTTTATGATACAGCACTACCGCCATCTGGTGCATCGTTACAGGATGGCCATCCTGAAGCACTCGACGATAGGATTGCAGCAATAACTCTATTTCCTGCTTTTTTTCGTTGTGGGTCGATTTGACCAGACTGAGGATCTCCTCCGGCGCGATCTCCTGAGGATGCGGGCAACGAACAGTCTCGGCAGGGGAGCCGTCAACATAGATGGTTGTCGCGATCGCGCCCAACGACGTGTCGTTGGCGGTCTGAATGAGGTACTCGCGTTCCTGCTCGCGAAGCTTGCTGCTCATTCTATATACTTCCACCGGACTCTCCTCGTATCTGTTTCGACCTATAGAACAAATCTTCGCGACCGATCAATTCCCCGCTATCCGATCAACCAATAGCACGGCGGTACTGGCGGCGCCGATGATCGCCGCAATCGACGCAAAGTTCAGGCCCCCTCCAAGGAACCCGCCGGACCGCTGCGGGACAATAAACGTATCCTCTTTGCGGACGATATACCGGATCGGCCGGCCGCTCTTTGAGAACTCTTCGATGTTTATCTGATAGGTCTGAGCATACGCGCCGTCGCGCGACACCACCTTGACCTTGCGCAGGTCCGCGGTCGGGGTTGGGCCGCCTGCCGCGGCAAGCAACTCCAGAATATCCGCGTTGTCTTCGAACTTAACCGGCCCGGGACGAGTCACCGCGCCAAGCACATAAACTTGATTCTTGGCTTCTGTCGAAAAGGTGCTTATCTCAGTTTGCGCGATTCCGCCCGGGACCGCGGGGATCTCGATCGTATCCTGGCGCCGCACTTTGGGCAGTTTGTCAATATTCCCTTCGGCTACCGCCTTGGCGACATTGATCACTTCAACCTTGCCGGCTTCCTCTCCTCCCCGTATGATCGTGACACGGGTCAGATCGCCGGTAGGGCTGACGCCGCCAGCTTCGTTGATGAGATCCCACAAACCGGGAATCGACTCAAAAGTCTTTTTCCCCGCGGCCAACACCTGGCCGGTCACATAGACATAATTGTAGTTGTATTGGGTGACGCGCACGACCGTCTGGGAGATATTTTTATTGAGGCGAGACATCTGCCGGATGATCTCATTCTGCAATTCCTCAGTCGTTCGCCCCCCGGCGACTATCTGGCCGATAATGTCGAGCGTGATCTTACCATCCTGACCCACCCGAACCTGAGTATTAAGATTCTCATCCTGCCAGAAACTGATGTCCAGTACATCCTCGGGCCCGATCTTGTACTCGTTGCTTTGTGCCACCGCCGAGAGTGCGGCACACGCGACCACAAGTAACGCCAGGCCCATCGCCCTATATCTGCTTTGTTTCATGCCTAACTCAATTTCCTGCAACTAGTTCTCTAAATCGGCACATGGATGGAGTTTATTTACGGAGGAATATAGACCGTGGCCGAAGCGGTTGTAAAGTATTAAAACCTTACTGGTCTGAGGCAGTTCCAATCATTATCTCGGGCGAGTAAATGAGGTGCTGGTTGCGCCCCTTTCCCTTGGCTTTGAGGAGCGCCATGTCGGCGGCGAAGATCAATTTTTCGTCACTGTCGGCATGGAGCGGGAAGATCGCTCCACCCAGCGAAATGGTGCAGCGGATCTCTGTTGGTGGATCATCCAGCTTGAAGGTTGATTCGGCGATCTTGGTCCGGAGACGCTGCATGAACTGCAGGCAGGTTTCACTGTCAGCTTCAGGCATAATAACACAGAACTCATCTCCGCCGTAGCGGGCGATGATATCGATCGCGCGGATGGAGCCCCTGAGGATGAACCCAAATCGCCGGATCAGGGAATCGCCGGCCAGATGACCGTGCCGGTCATTGACTCCCTTGAGATCATCCAGGTCGAAGATTATCAGCGCAAGGTTGCGCTGATAGCGGCGGGCGCGGTTTACTTCCTCAACCAGGCGCTTTCGGAAATATCGCTGATTCGACAGGCCGGTTAGATTATCAGTATATGAGAGCTCCTCGAGTTGTTCAAACGAGTGGGCGTTCTCAAACATTTCCTGAGCCGGCCCGATAAGCGACGCCAGGCGCGCGGTCAATTCGCCGGGCTGACGCATTGAATCGAGCGCCAATAGCCCGTGGCGACGCCCCGATAGCGGGAATCCCGCGACATAGCGAAATCCCGCACTCCGGAGTTGCTCCACCCACGGTTTCGCGTCGGGATAGGCCGCGGCGAGGAGATCCAGTGAGCGGACCCCCGCCGACCCCAGGTCATGCGTCGCGGAGTTGAACAGACTCCGCTCGGGCAGATCCAGATGATCGGTCGTGCCCGACTTAAATGACAACGGTTGATCATGGTCGGTTTTTGGAGAGACAAAATAGGCGATCCTCTGTACTCCCAGTTCCTTGTGGAGCACTTCCACAATTCGAGGGACGATCGACTCCGTACTGCGATGGCGCACCAGCTTGAGTATTTGTCCGGGGACCCCGCGGGGACGCACCGTCTCCGGCTTCACTGATTCCACCGTCGCCTGCCGCTGGTGCAATTTCTCCAGGCGGGATTCCTGCCATCGCACGTGGTAGGCCGCCGAGAGCGAATGCGCAAGATTACCGACCATCACCTCAAACGCTGATCCGCTCGTGGTCGGATTGCTTTTCAGGAAATAAACACCATACAGGTTGTCGCGCCAGAAGATCGGAAAGAATCGGTCAAATTGGAACTCGCGCAGCCGCGAAGTCAGCAGCGGCGGCAAGGCGCCAGTGACAGCCGCGACCGATTGCGGAAGATATGTCTTGCGGAGAAGTTCCGCCAGTTCGGGCGTATATTTCGCGCGAAAGTCCGGGCGGTTGAACGCGGTCAATCCGAAATAGTAATTCATCTCCAGCATGCCGCGTTGTTTGCGCAAAAAGATGATCCGCTCGCAGCCGCAGCCCGTCTTCAGTACTTCGGAAACTTTCCCCGCGATGGAAAGAATGTTGCCGTCTCGACTATTGGTGGTGAGAAAATCGGAGAATTCCTGGAGCGACATCCCCTGAATGGCAGCCAACCGACGTTTCTCCGAGCGTACGCGGGTAAACAACAAAATTGATAATAACGCGCAGAGTAAACCCAGCGCGACCAGCATCGCTGTTTCGAGTGTCATAGTTAGTGCCTATCCGGACAATAACGTGTTGTCTGACTGTAATATAATAGGAGTTGAATAGGAGGTGTCAACAGGAAAGTGAAATGTCCGGATCAGCGCAAGCGGCGCACAAACTGAAATCGGGCCCGGCGGGAAAGCAATCCCTGCGACCGCAGGATGCCGAAAATCCGCCACCAGCCGAGAATCGGCGTGCCGGGACGACGGTTCACCTCGCGTTTCAGTTCGCTGATGCTGGCAAACGGGTCGCTTCTCACCGCCAGCAGCACCCGAGTAGTAGGATCATCGGAGACGCGCTCGACCAGCGGTTCGTCCACCAGCGTGGCGGTTGACCCCCTGGACCCGTTTCCCCCCGAAACTTCGTCAATGACCGTCAGGTGGGTGACTTGCCGGTCTTTTTTTTTTAGCCCGCTTTCGGCGGGCGTGGTGTCGAACCGGGCGCGGGCGTCATCGACCGTGTCGAAGGCCTGCAGGACATTATCGAATTCCAGAAGCTGGTAGATCTCCCGCACATTGGGGATCATGTTAGCGAGCATGATGTCGCCGCCTCTCCCCCGCACTTCTTTGATATGCGAAATGAAGATCCCCCAGCCGGCCGATGAGATATAGTCAACCCCCGCCAGATCGAAGACGATACGGTACCGTCCCCGCTTCAGCAAAGAATCGATCACTTCCTCCAACTCACCGGCGGTCAGCGTGTCAATGACGCCATCAACACGGATCTCCGAAACCGACCGATCCTGGCCCGATTCTGAGAGCGATATACTTATGTTTTCCATATACTGAAATTTGGTCACTGTGGGACCGAACCCGACGAGGTAAGGAACGTCGAAATCTGAACCCTGGCAAGGGAAATATTACGCCTGATGGGGTGGTTCAGGGGCGGTTTCTACCGCCGATTGCAGCGTCTCGGTCGGGATGCTCGCTTTTTCCGTCCGGCGCTGGGCACGACAGACAATGAAGGTGATATCGTCGCTCTGTTTAGCGAGGCCGGAGAAATTGTCGATCTCCTCTACGACGGCGCGGGTCAGATCCGCCACCGCCTCCCGCGGTTTGGTCTTTTGCCAGGATTGGAGGAATTCCCCAAGTCGATCTATGCCGTATTGTTTTCGCGTCCGGTCGGTTGCTTCGCTCAAACCGTCGGTAAAGAGGAAAAACAGATCGTCCGGCTCGAGATCCAGCAATTGCTCTTCGATGGATTCGGCGAAGGAACGTTTGAGCGTCGCATCGACGCCAACCGGCATGCCCGATGGATTGATCCGCGACACCTGGCCGGTTGAAGCTTGATAGAACAACATCGGATTGTGCCCGGCCGACACCACCTGGATCTGGCGTTCCCGAACCTTATAAGTCACCAGTTGCACCGTGATAAACATGCCCGACGGCATGTTGCGCACGAGGTAGTCGTTGACCATAAGCAGTGTTTCACGAGCCGACCGATCCTGCGCGGCATAGATCCGGATCACGGTCCGAAGCATCGACATCACCAGCGAGGCCGGCACCCCTTTGCCGGAGACATCGGCTACCACCAGACAATACTGGTCCTGACCTATCGGGAAAATGTCGTACAGGTCGCCGCCGACCACCGAAGCGGCGCGGTAAAAGATCCCAACCTCGAGTCCCGGCATGGTCGGCACTTCACGCGGCAGCAGCGTCTTCTGAATCTGAGACGCCACTTCTATCTCCTTCGCCATCCGCTCGCGTTCGACAATATTCCGACGGTCACGGCTGAGTCGCGTGGTCATGTCATTTAACGCGCGGGATATCTCAAAAAACTCGTCGGCGCCTTCCAGCGGGAGTTCTGTCTCCAGATCCCCTTGCGAGAAGCGGCGCACGCGCTCGGTGATCTTGAGGATCGGCGTGACAAAATAGTTTGACAACAGGTAGATACCGATGATGCCGATCAAGAGCAGCGCGCCGGTCAGCCAGATGATCTTGAGTCGCGCGCCGGCCAACACTTCGTGGATCGGCGCGGATGAATAAATAATATGCGCCTCCCCCAACCTGCGTTCGCCCGACAGGATCGGCAGCGCAAGGTAATTCATCGATTCGCCTGATTCAGTAAACCGCTGCGGGATCGAGACGACATCCCGGGAAACACCCGCCGGCGGACTGAAGACCTTACGAATATTGCGGATGTCGTCCGAGTGCGCCAGGATCACGTCCGACGCGTCGGTCAGCACCACCTGCGTCAGCATCTCGTTGGATTGGACATAGCTGACCACCAGTTCGTCGAACTCAGCGTCGCTTCGTCCGTTGATAATGTATCCCGCGGATTGCTGGCTGATCGTTTTCCCCAGCGCGCCGACCGTATCGTCAAGGTGAAGATAGACCTCTCGCTTGGTCCGGTCGTTGATGAAATAGAACGCGGTGCCGACTATGAGCAGCACGATGAAAAAAGTCCAGAAAGAGAACTTGGCCCGAAGTGTCGTCATGCGGCCCAGGAGCGGTGAGCCACCGGTCGGCGCCTGGCGCGCGATCCGCTTGAACATCCGAAGTTCATTCTGCTCGGCCGAAGATATGTACTCGACCGAATCCATGATCTTCTGGATCATGTAGAAGCCGAGCCCTCCCTTGCGCCCCGATTCCACCAGTCGCGCCAGGTCGATCTTGCCGCTCCCCTGCGGCTGAAAGGATCGCCCGGAATCGATCAGCGAGAACGCCATCAGTTTCTGGTAGATCACTATCCGGAGACGAAGGATACCGCGCTCATAGAGATAGGCGTGCCGAATAATGTTGGTCGCCCCCTCTTCTATCGCCAGGAGCACCGCTGCGGTGTCTTTTCGAGCCATCCCGGCTGCGGAACAACTCTCCTTGACCACGCGGCGGATAGAGTCAAGATACTTCTCCTCGGCGAGGAACTCCGCGTCTATCTCTTTGACCGGTCTGCGAAACATAGAGTCAATCGTAGGCAGAAAGTGGCATGTATGCTACAAAAAAAGAGGCGATCGCGCGCCGTTATTGCGACTGGAGGCGAAGTCTCGCCTGGCGGATATTCTCTATAGTGCTGGCATTGTTCGGATAGGCTTTCAGCACCTGCTCCCAGGCATCGATCGCCTTCTGGTAATCTTTGTTGCGCATGTGGCGCAGTCCCTCAAGGTACAGCGGCCAGATATTCCGGTCTTTCTGGATCTCCTCCAGAGTCGACGGTGTCGGCGGGGCGGCGCCCAACCGGGCCATGTAATCCAGCGCCACCGGTTCTCTCGGATTCAACTTGAGTACCGACTCAAATTGACGACGAGCGTCCTGGAGTTTTCCGGCATTGTACAGATCGATCCCCAGTTTGATCTGCTGAGTGACATCGAGACGATCGATCAGTCGCTGTTTAGCCGCTCGCGCTTCAGCGTCATTGGGATCCAGTTCGAGGATACGATTATACGCCTCAATGGCATTGACCGCGTGCCCGTCTTTCTCCGCGAGGGCGGCAGCGGCCCGACTCGCCGTGATCTCGGCCTCGGTCGCGGTCCTTATCTCCGTCCTCAGGCCGATCGCCCGCTCATGTGTAGGATCGATGTCGAGCACCAGATTGACCAGGTCGAGAGCCGCCGGGTAGTATTTCTTCGCGTAGAACAGCCGAGCCTGCTCGTAGTAGGTATTGACAAATTGCTCCTGTTCTTTCTGGCCTTCCTCGAACTTGCGAATCTTCTCAGC
>JAMPYH010000082.1 GCA_023700785.1 Candidatus Zixiibacteriota bacterium | reverse complement strand
GCATGCGAACAGGCGACCGTAATGCCGGTCTCGGCGATCGCCTTGAAGAACTTGTCAACCTCGTCATCCTCGAGCGGTTTGGCGCGCCACTGCGAGTTCGCCTTGTTGAACATCTGGATGGTGTCGCAGGTCGCCTTCTGTCCGCGATAGATAGCGTTAAAGGCACCCCCCGCGTTGGATTCATGCGCGCCAAGAAGCATAGTCCCTCGATCGATGAAAAGTGGTCGTTGCGAAATCACCAGCAAGATACGGCGGCTATCGCGCGAGAGCAAGATGGACTATCCTGCTCTCCGATAAAGTGACTCAGCGCGGATTCAGCGCGAGCAGTTTTGACTCGGTCATATCCTCAATCGCGTAGCGGACCCCTTCGCGCCCCAGCCCCGAGCTTTTCACCCCGCCGTACGGCATATGGTCAGCCCGATAGGTCGGGACATCGTTAACTATCACGCCGCCCGTCTCGATCCGCTTGTACGCGTGCATGATATCATTCAGCCGATTGGTGAACAACCCCGCCTGCAGACCAAACTCCGACCGATTTACCGCCGCCACCGCGTGCTTGAGGTCAGTGTAGGTATCGATCACCACCACCGGCGCGAAAACTTCCTTGGCGCAAACAGACATCTCCGGACGTACATTCGTGATCACGGTCGGCTGCATCTGCCGCCCGGTCGCTCTTCCTCCGCAGAGGACCTCCGCGCCCCCTTGGCGCGCTTCATCGATCCATTGCAGTGTCCGGGTGACCGCTTCAGTATCAACCAGCGTGCCGATATCGGTCGCCATATCCAGCGGGTCGCCGACCTTGAGCCCGCACACTTTGTCAATGAACATCGGGATGAACCGGTCGCGGATAGCTTCGTGCAGATATATCCTTTGTACCGAAATACATGATTGCCCCGCCACCGCGAACGAACCGAATAGCAAACGTGTCGCGGCGAACTCCAGATCAGCGTCATCGGCGACGATCGCTCCGGCGTTTCCGCCCAGTTCCAACACCACCGGCTTTTTGCCAGATTGCGCCTTGATCCCCCAGCCAACCTCCGCGGAACCGGTAAACGTGATCAGCTTGACCCGTTCATCCGTTATCAGGGGAGAGGCATCCTGCGCCGATGCCGGCAGTATGGAGATCGCCCCCTTGGGATAATCAGTCTGATCTATCAGCTCTGCCAACATCAGCGCGATGATCGGCGTTTTGGAGGCCGGCTTCAATACGATGCAGTTACCCGACGCTATCGCCGGCCCGATCTTATGCGCCACCAGATTGAGTGGAAAATTGAACGGCGTGATCCCCGCGATCACTCCGCGCGGGAATCGCTTCACTAATCCCATCCGCCCTTCCGATCCGGCCAGCCAATCGAGATCGACTATCTCGCCGCCGATCCGCTTGGCTTCTTCGGCGGAAGTCCGAAAGACGCCGATCGCCCGCATTACTTCAAGCCGCGAGTCCTTTATCGCTTTCCCCAATTCAAGCGTCATCATCCGAGCGAACTCGTCGATCCGTTGCTCCAGCAGATCAGCGATCTGGCGGCAAACCGCTTCTCGCTTGTACGCCGGCAGTTCGCGCGTCTGCTCAAAGGCGCTATCCGCCTTGTCGATCGCTCGTTCAAAATCCTGTCGGGTTGCTTTAGCCGCAAGACCGGTCAAGGAATTGTCCCAGGGGTTCTCGACAGAGATGCGTCGTTCCGCGTCTCTCCATTCGCCGCCGAGATACATTCGATATGCTTTACTCATCTGTACTCCGATAGATCTGTAACCAACCGCTACAGCGAGATAATAGCGGCGAAATCCCGCAAACTCAATAGCCATATCTCGCTGGGAAAACTAGGGATAAATCGCTCCGCCCCCTGTGAGAGAACGGGTTACCGGATAAATGTATGGGGAGCGCCCAACAGCCTGTTGGTGGGAAGGGGATGAAACGCCCTCATGGAGAGCACCGGAACCGGGGAATCGTTCAATTTCCGGCCAACCGCTCAAAATCTCGGGCCGGGCATGACTAAATCCAATAACAACTTAACCGCCGCGAAAATGGACAACCACAGTCTTATGTTCAGGTGGCACGCTGTTTACATTACTGACCGGCAAAGAGGAATATGCCTATGAAACGAATAGATCTTAAGTCCAATCGCGGCATCACCATTCTCGAAGTCCTTATCGCCATGGTGGTGCTCAGCTTATCCCTCCTGATGTTGCTGAACATGGCGATGGTCGCGCTTGATGGTAACGACTGGTCGAATAAGACCTCGCTGGCCACGCAACTGCTTCAGGAGAAGATGGAGCAACTGCGTGTTGAAGAGGATCCCGTCAGCGGTTCTGATGAACCCAAAGGGATCAAGCGAACCTGGACCGTCGATAAGATCGCGTCCCATCTGCGCCGTGTCGATATTGACGTCGCCTGGACCGATGTCCGGAATCGCTCGAAAACAAACACGATAACGGCGTATATCAAAACCGAGGCGGAATGAGGTGCGTGCCATGAAACGAATGTTGAGCAAACTTCGGAACCACCGCGGCATTTCGCTGGTGGAGATGCTGATCGCCCTGGGCTTGACCGGTATTGTCAGCGCCTCGGTGCTCAAAGCGTATATGACGCAGCATAAGAATTACATGATCCAGGATGATATCACCACCATTCAGCAGAACGCGCGGGCGTCGATCGACGAGCTGTCGCGCCAGCTGCGTATGGCCGGATACGCCCTGCCGCTCGGTTTGCCCTCGATCGGCGCGTCCAATACCAACCCCGATACGATCACGATCACGTATCATGACGATGGTTGTGATACTTATCTCGCGGACGCCATGCCGCAACCGTCGTCCGAGTTGAAATGCGCGACCGACGTCTCCTGCTTCTATGACGGTCAGTGGGTCTTTATCTTTGAGCCGGACTCCGGCGGCGGCGAGTTTTTCGAGATCACCCATGTGCAGGAGGACGCGATCCACCTTCAGCACAACACCATGACGCTGTCGCGCCGCTACGGCAAGGATGCCCAGATCCTGTCGCTCTCGCAGCTCAAGTTCTACATCGACTATACGAACAAACTGCATCCGAACCTGATGCTGAAACTGGTCGGCCGGCCCGCCCAGGTGTACGCGGAGAATATCTCCGACCTCCAGTTCCAGTACAAGCTGGTGGATGGTTCCATTGTTGATGTTCCGATCGCGGTTGACGAAGTCCGAGAAGTGATCATGACCGTTACCGGGCGATCGAACATGCCGGACCCTGACCGGCCGGAAGACGAAAAGTATCGGCTTAGAACCTACACCACCTCCGTTGCCCTTCGCAACGTCGGCGTGTAAGTAGAGGGAAGGACCTTATGTTACAAGTACCATATACCAACAACCGCGGCATGGCGACCCTGATCGCGCTGATCATGGTCGGCATGCTGACCTTGATCGGTATCGCCGCGGTCTCGACGTCCGACGACGAGGTCAAGGTCGCGGGTAACGACCTGCAGGCGACGCGCGCCTTCTACGCCGCGGAATCCGGCCTCGACATCGCCGCCGCCGGCCTCGTTGAGGAGTTTGAACTTAACGGTATGCCGCCGGCCACCATGCCGGCAGGCTCCGATGAGATCAACGGCTGTACGGTCACCTATGAAGCCAAAAAGACCGCCAGCGGCGAACGGAAAGTTTTGTCGAATGGCAACCTTGCCGGACTCTACGGCGCGATCGACTCTTACGCGGCTATCTCAGTCGGTACCGACAACCTCGCTCGCTCCAGCGTTGAGCTCGCGCAGACGTTTGAAGCCGCCCTGGTTCCGATCTTCCAGTTCGCCGTCTTCTATAATGACGACCTGGAGTTCTCGCCGGGCGCGGATATGACCCTGATCGGTCGTATTCACAGCAACGGAGACATGTATCTGCAGTCCAAGACCACGCTCAAGATGGACAGCTATGTGTCTGCCAACGGGAATATTTTTCATGGCCGTAAAAGTGCGGGCATAGTCAGCGACGGCGATGTACAGATCAAGAACGCCAAGGGGCAGTACGAATCGATGAAACAGGGTTCCGATTGGCTCGACTCCAAGGATGCCTGGTGGAAAGATTCGTCGCTCGCCCGCTGGAATGGTCGAGTCAAAGATGACGCGCACGATCAAAAGGCTCTGGATATGAATCTCACCAGCGGCGATGATCCCCGCAAACTGATCGAACCGGCCGCCGGCAATCCCGATTCGTACGAGAACAAGGCGAGCCTGAAGTTCATCAACAATCAGGCGTACGAGTACCAATCTGGCTCGTGGGTCAACGTCACCGCGGCCATGACCGCGCTCGGGGTTATCACCAACAACCCGGACAAGTTCTTCGACCAGCGCGAGGCTGATTTCGTGGACGCGTTCGAACTGGATATCAAAAAGCTGTACGAAAGCGGCTATGGCCCGGACAATGGCGTGATCTACTATCACACTGACGCCGCCGCCGGCCAATACCCGGCCCTTCGCCTGAAAAACGGAGAGGAAGTTGGCGCACCGTTGACCATAGCTTCCAACAATCCGGTCTATACGCTCGGCAACTTCAATACGACCAACAAGCAGCCGGTGTCGATCCTCTCCGACGCCCTGACATTCCTCTCGGCGAACTGGGATGACACCAAGGGCGCATTGCTCAAGACCGATCGACCGGCCTCCAATACGACTGTCAACTGTTCGTATATAACCGGAGCCGGCGAGTCCAGCGCCCTGACCTATGGCGGCGGTTTCGAGAATCTGGTCCGCCTGCTTGAGGATTGGAGCGGCAACCGAACGCTCTCCTGGACCGGCTCCGCGGCCAAGATGTGGGAATCGATGCAGGCTAACGGTCTGTTCGGGACGACTTACTTCAATGAACCGAAGCGCAACTGGAAGTACGACTCCAATCTTGACGACCCCAATAACCTGCCGCCCGAATCGCCGGTCGCCAGAGTCTTTCAGCGCACCGGCTGGAAACAGCAGTATGTCGGCTACAAGACCGAGATTGATAGCCTGTTATAGCCTGAACTGCTGTGATGCAAATTAACCGGCTGCTCTGTAGCCGGTCGCGGATACAACGCACTGAACTGACCGTTCAGTGCGTTTTGATTTCGATGGGAGAACGATCAGCACCGTGACCGGTGCCGCTGGCTACTCGATAGTCAGATCGTAGGGGAGACGCGCGAAGATCTCGCCGTTGCTCTCGGGAAGCGCCGTTTTTCCGCGCTCAACTTCGCCGGAAATTCCTGTCCCCAGCACTCCCGCCATCATCCCAAACAACGATCGCGCCGGCAGGATGAACAGCGGCCGATTCTCCGGATAAACCCGTAGGCGGTACTCTTTCGTCCCCAGAGTCGCCGCCAGCCAGTCGATTGACTGCTTGAGCCCGCCCACTTGATCGATCAAGCCGTTTCGCGAGGCTTCACGACCAGTCCAGACCCGCCCGCGCCCCAGATTGTCAACTGAGTCAACAGTTAATTTCCGATTGGCCGACACCAGGTCAAGAAAATGCCCGTAGAACGCGTCCAACTGTCCGTAGTACTTTTCCCGCTCTTCGCTGCTGAATGGCGCCACCCAGCTCATCATCCCCGCGAATTTCCCGCGCGTGTACAATTCTTTCCCCAGATCCAGCTTTTGGTACAAACCGCTGAGGTCGGCCTTGCCGCCGTAGATCCCGATCGAGCCGGTGATGGTCCCGGGCAGCGCGAACACCTTCCTGCCGGTCATCGCCATATAGTAACCGCCGGATGCCGCGACATTCGCCATCGAGATCACGGTTGGTTTGGTCTGCGCCGCGCGATGCGAGTAATGGTAAATATCATCCGACGCCATCGCGGAACCGCCCGGTGAATCTATCCGAAATATCACCCCCGCTACATCCTTGTCGCGCCGCGTCGCCGCGAACGCTTTGCGGAACGGGGTCGGCGTCACTCCTCCCGGCGAACCAAGCGGGTTGACATCCCCCTGGTCCGACGTGATATCTCCCTGCGCCACGACTATCGCCAGCACCGGCGCGCGGTCCCAACTGTAATTCACCAGCGTGTCTTTGAGGTATCGCGCGAAAGGGATCGACCGGCTCTTGCCGATGCAACTGTCGATCTCATCCTGGTAACAGAGGCCGTCCACCAGGCCGGAGCGAAGCGCGTCAGCCGACGTGTACGGTCCGCCGTCGATGATTTTCTTCACTGAATCGATGGTCAGATCGCGCGATCGGGCGATGTCCGCCGCAAATTGATCGTATAGTTCATCCAGCAGCCGGTTGACCTGCGCGCGATTCTCCTCCGATGACGCGCTTCGCGTCCATGGCTCAGCCGCCGTCTTGTGGTCGCCGATCTTCACCAGATCCATCCTGACGCCGAGCTTCTCCATTGTGCCGGCGTAAAACGTCAATTCTGCTCGCAGTCCCACCAGATTCAACTGGCTGACCGGCGGAATAAAAAGGCTGTCCGCGGCGGTGCCGATGTAATACGCCAGATTGGACGGCGCGTTAGCATGGCAGATCAGCCGCTTCCCGCGCGAACGGAAATACTCAAACGCCATCCGAAGTTCCTGCGCGCGGGCGAACCCCGGCGATGCTTCGTGCAGCGTCACTACCAGTTCTTTGATCGACGGATCATCCGCCGCGCGGTAGATGCTGGTCAAGATCTCCGTGAATGACGCGCGTTGCCTGCCGAATACCGGCCTGGGCGGATTCTCCGGCAACGCTCCGCTCAACCCCAGCGCGAGCCGACGCCGCGAGCCGCGCATGATCGACGGTTGCCGAAGTTCTGAATATCCCAGAAACGAGGTGGTCCCTCGATGATCACCGCTTTTGGTAAAGCCGGATTTACTGCCGACGAAACTGCGTGTGAAATTGACGCGAAAGCCCAGCTGGAAATTCTGGTCCGAATCATAGAGCCCGTTGATATACAATCCGCGGATCGGCGTGAACTCAGCGTGATAGACAAAGTCCGCGTTCCGAAATCGCATTCCGCTGGAGAGAAACGCGTCCACCGCGAAAGTGAACTTCTCGCCGCTGGGGCGATAGCCGGCCGAAAGCCGCATCTCGACCTCGGTCCGTTCTCCCGCGACCTTGCCGCGATTCAGATTAGAGAAAACAGCGCCGAGCGCGAGCGGGCCGCGACCCTGAGACAACAGGCCGACATTCCAGTAGTGGCGCTTGTTGTAAACGCCCGGCCCCTCCGGCATATACCGGTAGCTGAACCCGATGGTGTTGGTGTGACCGATCGGAAGGGCGCCGGCGTAAAGCCACTCCTTGAGATCGCCGCCCGTGGTCGCGAGTTTTCGCCACCCGAGCGCCATCTGTTCGGCGCCCGAGATCCATCCCCAACTCTGCGCCAAATCATCTTTGAAATAATCCGCCATGACCTGCGCGCCGGGCGAATTGAATCTCCCCAAACCGGCCGGATTGACCCACGCCGCCTCCGCGCCAAAGACCGTCGATGCCGGCTGATAGTAAAAGACACCGTCCGGGATCGGCACGCGATCGGCCGTCTGCGCCGCGGACATGGATATTAAAACAGCGAACAAGACCAGTACAAAAAGCGCGACGCGCATCATCAGTCTCCTTTAGTGCCGCGAATGTAAATATTCCCCTTGCCGCGAACTGTGCCGCTGATCTCCGCCCGGCCGTCGCCGGCATGCAGGTTCAGTCGATTCCGTTCCACCAGGTCAGTTTTGAAGGGGAGGCGCGACGCTTCGATCACGCCGTCATCGTCAACTTTCAGCGAGAGATACGCTGACAGCGTATCCGGAACTGTGATCTCAATATCCTCATACTGATTGCTGACCACCAGTTGTGCGTTATCCATCCTGGCGATATCCAGGATGATCGGCCCTGAGCTTGAGCGAATGAAATTGTTGGTCCCGACCGGCTCGAAGCCCATGATATCGGTCCGGCCGAAACTGTTCTTTACGCTTATCGCACCCTTAAAATTCTGTATCCGTATCTCGCCGCCGTCGTTCCGGAATCGCGCCTGTCCTTTGGTGCTCACAATATCGCGCGCGATGATCGATGAGTTGCTGGTGGCGACCATGATATCGCCGCTGATCGAGTTCAGATTCACGCGTCGATTGGCGGTCGTGATATCCAGCAGTTCCGTTATCGAAGTGGCGTCTATACTCCCCAGCGACGACGGAATGACCATCCCTTTGATCGGGCCGGTCGCGATAACATCAAACTGTTGCGCGTCGATCTCTATCTGGCAATCCGGCGGGACCTGCAGGATCGCGTCGATAATGCCGGCCTCTGTCTCCGGATCCCACGGCGCCGGGTTCGGCGCGCGCATCTCAAGGCGGGTCTCATCCGCCACCGTGCTCAAGGTGATCCCTATCAGGTCAATGTAGTCCGTCGCCTTGTCGCGGTCTTCGGTTCTCGCCTGCTTGGTAAATGTCAGTCTTACCTCTCTGCCTGCCACCGATGAAATGTTGATCTTGCCGCTTAAATTGACCGCAGAACGGATCACCAGTCGATTCTGGCTGCCGATGATCGCCTTAGTGCTGATCTGCTTGGTCGCGAACAGTCCATGCTCGCGCTCATGTATCTCCTGCGCGGCGGCGGCGACGGTCAGACTGGCGACGAGCACCAAAGAGGCGATAAACCCAGATAAGCGCGCCGGTATGCTATTTCCTGATCTCATATAACTCCTTCATTAATATCGACCCGGCGACCGCCGCGTTCAAGGATTCAACAGCCTCAGAATGCTCAATCCTGACCCGGCTTGACGCTCGGCTCAGGATCTCCGGAGATACGCCTTCCGCCTCGGAACCGACCGCCAGCATCACCTGAGTCTCCTTCGGGATCTCCCTAAGTTGCACTGCGGCAGGCTCTCCGCTGATATCCGAGGCGAGCAGATAGATCTTCTTGGCGGCGGATAACTCCAGAACTTCACTCGTTTCAGCGATTGCGACAGGGAGCCCGAAAATTGTCCCCGCTGATGCCCGCACTACTTTGGGCGAATACGGCTCCGCTGAATTACCTGCCAGGATGATCAATTCACATCCAAATGCCAGCGCCGAACGCATCAACGTCCCCAGATTCCCCGGGTCGGCAATATGTTCACACAGCAGTATCCTACGGAAGTTCGGCTGGTAAAGTTCGGCCAGCGACGTGGGCGGCTCGCGAAAGACCGCCACCATCCCCTGGGTCGATTCCGTGTCGGCCAGCGCTTCAATTTGCCGAAGCGGGATCGCTTCGGTCGGGACGGCCTGCTTCGCAAATCGGTCAATCAGCGAACGCGCTCGATCGGACAACGTTAACTCGGCATAATAGACCACCTCTGGCCGTGCCCGATGTCGGGCCGCTTCTTCGAGCAGGCGAACCCCTTCAGCTAAAAATCTTTTTTTTAGCTTTCTGCCTTTTTTGGTCTGAAGAGATTGTATATCTTTGAGTTCTGTTTTGGTAAGTGACACTGCGGTATCCTGTGCGCTGTACGAGTAAACAACCGAAAACCACCACCCGTTGGCAAGTGAAAACTGGACTTATTGTTACAGCTGTTCT